>JBJKQV010000268.1:0-4662 GCA_046704985.1 Terriglobia bacterium | reverse complement strand
ATGATGAGCGGGACGACGGGGAGTTTTCCGCCGGGGACCTCGAGCTCCGCCCCCGGCTGGGCGTGGACGGCGCGCCGGCCTGCCTCCCGAGGCGCCGCCCCTCAAAACGACGATGAACGCACCGCTCGTAACAGCCTTGTGGGTCGTGCTGCTGGCCTTATTGCTCACGGTCAGCGCCGTGGCCTCTTACCTGCGCTTGCTGATGCGGCGCCTTTCGCCTATGGCGGCGCGTCAGCTCTTCCGGGTGGGGAGCGACCGCCGGGTGCGCGCCGACCGCGAGCGCGTGGGCGTTTCCATCTCCGCACTGCACGGCGCCGCCATGGCGCTGTTTTCCGCCGGCGTGGCCGAGGTTTTCATCGTCCGTCACCCCTTGCACTTCTGGGAGAGCCTGGGCAGTGCCATGCTGGTGGTGCTGGCGGCCATTGCGCTGGTTGACCAGTGGATTCCCTTCATGCTGGTGGCGCGCCACGACGAGCCGGAGGTGATCCTGGAGCGCTGGCGTCGGGCGCTGCGCGTCTGCGTCTTTGCCGCGCTGCCGCTCACTTTCCCCATTCTCATCTCCACCACCATCGCGCGCCTGCTCGAGACTCCGGAGGATCAGGAGAACAAGCCCAACCCCCAGGAGGAATTGCAGGAGCTGATCCGGCAGGGAGAACGTCAGGGGCTGATCCAGAAGAGCGCCGGCAAGCTGATCGAGTCGGTGGTGGAGTTTGCCGACAAGGTGGTGCGCGCGGTGATGACGCCGCGCCCGGAAATCGCCGCCCTGGAAATCCATTCTTCGCTCGAAGACCTGCGCCGCCTCTACCGCCAGCGCCGGCAGACCCGTTATCCCGTTTACGCCGGCGACCTGGACCACGTGGAAGGCTACGTGAACGTCCACAGTTTGCTGGAGCTTCCTCCCCAGGAGCAGGCGCAGGCGACACTGCGCTCGTTCGTGCAGCCCATACCCTTTGTGCCCGAGAGCAAGCTGATCCGCGAACTGCTGAAGGAGCTGCAGCAGTCCACGACTCAGATGGCCATGGTGGTGGACGAATACGGAAGTGTCTCGGGGCTGGTGACCATCGAGGATCTGGTGGAGGAGATCGTGGGGGAGATTCGCGACACGGTGGAGCCGCACGCCCACGACATTGTGAAGGAATCCGCCGACACCTTTCTGGTTTCGGGCCACACGGAAATCGCCCAGGTCGCTGATCGCTTTCACCTGGAGCTGGAGGGGCGTGACTACTCGACGGTGGCGGGGCTACTGCTCGCCGCGCTCGGGCACGTCCCCCTGGCGGGCGAGCAGGTCAGGCGCGACGGCGTGGTCTTTGTGGTTCTGGAAGCCAACCAGCGCACGGTGCTCAAGGTGCGCATGAAACTCCCCGCGTCCGAGGCCGCCCCGCTCCATGCCGAACCCCGAAGCTCATAAATCCGGATTCGTCGCCGTGGTGGGCCGGCCGAACTCCGGCAAGAGCACCCTGACCAACGCCTTGGTGGGCGCCAAGGTTTCCATCGTCACCTCCGCCCCCCAGACCACCCGCAACCGCATCCTGGGCATCGTCCATCAGCCGCACGCCCAGATCGTGCTCATGGATACGCCGGGTATCCACCGGCCGCTCTCGCGTCTCAATGAGCGCATGATGGCCTTCGTCCGCCAGGCGCTCGAAGAGCGCGAACTGGCGCTGCTGATCGTCGACGCCTCGGTGGGTTTCGGCAAGGGTGACCTGTTTGCCATCGAGCTGCTGAAGGAATACGCGCCTCCCACCTTGCTGCTGCTCAACAAGATTGACGTCATCGCCAAGCAACGCCTGCTGCCGCTCATCGAGCGCTACTCGAAGCTGCATGAGTTTGAGGAGATCATTCCCATCTCCGCCAAGACCGGCGAGGGGTTGGAGGAGGTGACGCGGGAAATCGTCCGGCGCCTGCCCGAAGGGCCCGCTTACTTTCCCGAGGACCTCTACACCGACCAGCCGGAGCGCTTCCTGGCCAGCGAGATCGTGCGCGAGAAGATCATCCGCCACACCCGCCAGGAGCTGCCCTACGTCACCGCGGTGCTGATAGAATCGTTCGAGGAATCCGACACGCTGACCAAGATTTCCTGCACCATCGTGGTGGAAAAGGAGTCGCAGAAACCCATCGTCATCGGCGCGGGCGGCAGCCGCATCAAGCAGATCGGCACCGAGGCGCGAACGGAACTTGAAAAGCTCTTTCCCCCTAAGGTGTTTCTCGATCTGCAAGTACGCGTGGAGCCGCGCTGGCGCGACAACCGCGCCATTGTTGCAGGGCTCGATTATCGCGACGAGGGCGGCCCCTCGTAGCGCTGGGCTTTAGCCCAGCACCTTACGCTGTGGGTGCCGCATGCTGCCCTGAAGGGCAGCTCTATTCCCCGGCGGAAATTCCCAGCGATTTCATTTTGCGATAGAGGTGGCTGCGCTCCAGGCCCAGGACCTCGGCGGTGCGGGTGACGTTGCCCTGGTTCTCTTCCAGCTTGCGGAGGATGTAGTCGCGCTCATAAGCCGCGCGGGCTTCCTGAAGGCTGGAGAAGCCTGCCGTCGAGGCGTGGGCGGCCGGGTGGGCGCCCGGGTCGCGGTGGAAGCCGGGGGGCAGGTGTCGGGTTTCGATGCGGTCGCCGGAAACCATGATCACCAGGCGCTCGATCAGGTTGCGCAGCTCGCGGACGTTGCCGGGCCAGCGGTAGCGGTTCAGCATCTCGAGCGACCCTTCCGAGAGCCGCTTGGGGCGGCGCCCGTAGGCGCGC
Organism: Terriglobia bacterium; assembly: GCA_046704985.1. Lineage (GTDB taxonomy): Bacteria > Acidobacteriota > Terriglobia > UBA7540 > UBA7540 > JBJKQV01. Next base: position 1,925 of record JBJKQV010000268.1, on the reverse strand, counting down.
GCGAACTCCTCGAGAAAGTGCCGGGCGAGCACCGGGATGTCCTCGCGATGCTCGCGCAGGGGCGGGACGAAGAAGGGAATTACGTTGAGGCGGTAGAAAAGGTCTTCGCGGAAATTGCCCTTGTGAATCTCCTCGTCCAGGTGCTTGTTGGTGGCGGCGATAACGCGCACGTCGACGGTGAGCCCGTTGCCCGAGCCCACGGGGGTGAAGCGCTGTTCTTCCAGCACGCGCAGGACCTTGGACTGCGTGCGCAGGCTCATGTCGCCGACCTCGTCGAGGAAGAGCGTGCCTCCGTCGGCCTGCTGGAACTTGCCCACCTTGTCCTCCAAAGCGCCTGTGAACGAACCCTTCACGTGGCCGAAAAGCTCGCTCTCGATCACCTCCTCGGGGATGGCGGCGCAGTTGACCTCGACGAAATTCTCTTCTGCGCGCCCGCCCATCAGGTGCAGAGCGTGGGCGACCAGTTCCTTGCCCGTACCGCTTTCGCCGTAAACGAGCACGCGGCCGTTGGTGGGCGCGGCGAGCGCCAGTTGCTGGCGCAGCGCCTTCATGGGAACGCTCTCGCCGATAATGCGGTACTGGGCGTCGCGCTCCTCCTTCAGGCGGCGGTTTTCGGTCGCCAGGCGCCGCTGCTCGGCGGCGTGCTTGAGGGTGAGCAGAAGCTTTTCGATGGAGAGGGGTTTTTCGACAAAGTCGAAGGCGCCCAGCTTGGTGGCGCGCACGGCCGTTTCAATGGTGCCGTGGCCGGAGATCATGATCACCACCGGCGGGTCGGGGCGCTGGACGACTTGCGCCAGGGTGTCGAGCCCGTCCACGCCAGGCAGCCAGACGTCCAGCAGCAGGATGTCGTAGGGGTGCTGGTCGAGGGCGGCCAGGCACTCCTCGCCGCTTTCCACCGCCTGCGCGCGGTAGCCTTCGTCGGCGAGCACTCCGCTGAGCGATTCGCGGATGCCCGGCTCGTCGTCGACAATCAAGACACGGTAAGGGTTCATAGGCTAACCAGGCGTCTCCCTCAGGTGTCGGCGGCCGTCGAGCGGTCAACGGGCAGCTCGATGATGAAGCGCGTCCCGGTGGGCCGGTTCTCTTCCGCCCGGATGGTGCCGTTGTGCTCGCTGACGATGCGGCTCACGATGGCCAGGCCGAGCCCGGTGCCGCGCCCCTTGGTGGAGAAGTAGGGGAGGAAGAGCCGCTCCTTGGCCTCGCGGGAGATGCCCGGACCGCTGTCGGCCACTTCCAATTCCACCATGTCGCGCTCCGGCTCCAGCCCCGTGCGCACCCAGATTTCCTTGACCGCCGCGCTCTCCACCGCCTCGGCGGCGTTGTCTACCAGGTTGATGACCGCGCGCTTCAACTGTTCCGGGTCGGCCTTGACGCGCGGCAGCGGGGCGTCGAACTGGCGGTGAATCTTCACCCCGCCCAGCCGCCCGTCAAAAACCTTGAGCGCTTCTTCCAGGATGGAGCGCAGGTCGGCGGAGACGGGGCGCGAGGCAGGGAAGCGCGCGAAGTTCGAGAACTCGTTGACCAGCGTTTTGAGGGTTGAAACCTCGCGGTCGATGAGCGCGGCGCTTTCGGCGATGGTGGCGGCAAGCTCGGGCGCGGCGGGCGGGCCGCCGGGGCGCGCCAACAGGCGCTGGATGCGCTCGGCGGAGAGCTGGATGGGCGTGAGCGGGTTCTTGATTTCGTGGGCGACGCGCTGCGCCACCTCGCGCCAGGCAGCGGAGCGCTGCCCGCGCACCAGGTCGGTCAGATCTTCCAGCACCATCACCGAGCCCACCGGCCCGTGGCGCGCCGGGATGGAGGAGACGGTCAAGCCCACGAAGGTCCGCCCGCTTTCCAATTCCAGTTCCATCTGCCGGGTCACCACGCCCTGACGCGCGGCGCGGCGGAACAGGCGCGAGATCTCGCGTGCGTCCTCGGGAGAGAAG
>JBJKQV010000267.1:0-9467 GCA_046704985.1 Terriglobia bacterium | reverse complement strand
GTAGTAGGGGACCAACACGCCGGAGGCAAGGCAGGCGGCTGCCGCGGCGTCCATGGCGTTGCCACCGCGCTCCATGATGCGCGCCGCGATGCGCGCCGCTTCCGCCGCCTCGGTTCCCGCGGCGCCTCCCGTCACGCTGACTTCCTTGCCTTCCACCACTTCCGCTCTCCTAGTGCCGGAAAAACTGAAACCAGAGAAGAAAACCGTAAAAAGAAAATACTACGCCCACCAGAATGAAATACCAAAGCTTGTAGTTCTTCCAGCCGGTGTAACCGCTGCTCAATGCGGGGGGCAGCCCCGCAAAGCTCGGGCGCCAGATGATACCCTCCGTGCGCTCGGGCGGCGGCGGCGCGGTCGCGAGCGAGACCCCGATCATCACCGCCATGCAGAAGAACCACGAGATCAGCGCGCGGTGCAGGTAAGAATCGTAGGGGTGGAGCCAACCGATGTACTTGAAGAGAACGTCCTGAAGCACGAAGCTGAAGGGCAGCCCGAAGATGATGGTGGCCAGCGCGCCCTTGCCGTTGGCGCGCCGCCAGAGGATGCCGACGGTGAAGATGACGGCAAAGGGCGGGGCGATGTAAGCAAAGATGTTTTGAATGAGTACGAAGAGGAACCAGCCCTTCACCTGGCTGAAGTAGTAGGCGATGACCATGCCGCCCATCAGGGTGAAGGTGCCGTTCCATCGCCCGAAACGTACCTGCTCGCGCTCGGTGGCGTTGGGCTTCCAGACCTTGCGGTAGAGGTCGAGGGTGAGGACGGTGGCGGTGGAATTGAGCACCGTGGCGAGCGTGGACATCATCGCCGCCGCCATCGCCGCCAGCACCAGACCGCGCAGCCCGGGGGGAATCAACTGATCCACCAGCGCCAGGTAAGCGACGTCGGGGCGCTTCAGGTGCGGCGAGAGGCGGAAGGCGATGATGCCGGGAATGACGAACAGTAGGGGAAGAATGACGTGCAGGAATCCCGCAAAGACCACGCCCATGCGCGCGTGCCACTCGTTCTTGCCTGCCAGGCAGCGCTGAACCATGTGCTGGCTGGTGCAGGTATACCAGATGCCGATGGTGAGAAAAGCCGTGAAAACTCCGCTGACCGGAAACAGCGGGTCGGTGACCGGCTGGAAGAAGTGGAATTTGGCCGGAACGGTCAGCGCCAGATGGACGATCCCGCCGACCTTGCCCAGGGCGAGGATGGGAACTACCAACCCGCAGGTAAGCAGTATCGCCATCTGCAGGAAGTCCGTCCACGCCGCCGAGCTGAGCCCGCCGTAAACGGTATAGAGGCCGGTGGCAACGCCCAGCACCAGCACGCCGGTGAGAATGTTGAACCCGAAAATGCTTTGCAGGATGAGCGCTCCGGCGTAGATGGACCCGCCGATGAGCGAGGCGACGTAGCCGACGGTGAGGAAAATCGCGAAAAGGTTCCGGCAAGCGGGGTTGAAGCGCCGGTCCAGGAACTCGGGCATGGTAAAGAGATTGGAGCGCATGTAGTAAGGCAGGAAGATCCAGATCAGGAAGGCGTAAACGATCCAGGCATTCCAGCCGAAGGCGGCGATGACGATGCCGCGCGCGTAAGACGCGCCCACCTGGGCGATAAAGTGTTGCGCACCCAGGTCGGCGGCCACCATGGACGTCCCGATGACGTACCAGGGCAGCGCCTTGTCGGCCATGAAGTAGCCCTTGGACGAGGTGCCGCGCTTGCGCCCGGCGTAGAAGCCCACGGCCAGGGTGACCGCCAGGTAGACGATGACCGTCACCAGGTCGAGGGGGTCGAGCGGCATGCCGGTCTTGTAGGTGTGCATCGAAAGAGCGCCCTGCGCAAGATTGACGGTGCAGCGTCCCGGCCGGCGGCCGGGGGCGACTCGCGCCCGGCGGGAGGTCCGGGTATGCGGATGTATTCACCCTAAAGAACAGCCGTACAACATATGAAAACGGCTGTATCTTAGGCGAGGTGGCGGCGAGCGTCAAGCAAAGACTGGTGGGGGGGCGGGCGCTCAGGCGCGCTCCAGGCGCAAGCGCGCGGTGCGCTCGGTGCGAATGCGCCGGCAAGCGGCGGCAAAGTCCGCCCAGTCGCGCTGCGCGTCGCCGCGAATGCGCGCGAACGCGCACCCGAAGGCGGGGACGGCGTCGTGCTGCTTGATCGAAACGCCGCGCGCGTAGACCACGCAAATCTCGCTCACGGCGCGATTGCCTCCTCCGGCGCTGGTGCCGGGGTCGTAGAAATAGAGGAGTTCGCCGGGCAGGGGAAGCTGCACGTCGTTCTCCATGGGCACGGCCTTGGCCTGGTCGAGGACCATGAAGATTTCGGGCCCCGAGTACATGCCGTGGACCATCTTCTTTTCGAGGGGAAGCAGGCTCCAGACGTGTTCGCAGACGTGCGGGGCGTCGGCTTCGAGCAGGTCGGCGAGGACCGATTCGCCGCTTTCGGGAAAGGTGAGGCGGATTTGCCGCGCTGAGGTGGCCAAGTTGCAATCTCCCGGTTGGGATTTGGCGCCGCCCAAGACGGCGCGGGGCGGATTGTAGCGGAGGCGCGGCGCCCCGTCAATGCCTTGACAGGGGTGCGGGGGGCGCATACAATCGCGTTCGACTGAGTGGGCGACTGTTCATGGAATTGAACGCGATAATCCGTGTGGCCCGCCACCCGGCGCCGCCGCGGCGCGCCTTCAGCAAATTCCGTGTGCGCTTGGAAGAGCGCATGAGCGTTGTTCGACATCCCGAACAGCATCTTGGAAGGGCAAGAAGAAGGTAGGATCCTGGCAGAGTAACTTGAACTATTGGTCTTCCGTATGAACAGCCCTGGCGCATTCACCAAGACCAACGCCGACCTTCTGATTCTGGGAATGGGAGCCGCGGCGCAACTTTGCGCTCTTTACGCGCACGACGCGAATCCCGGCCTGAAAATCCTGATCGCTACCAAAGCCCTCCGCGGCAAAGGCGGATGCAGCCGGATGGTCCAGGGAGGCTTCAATGTCGTCCTGAATCCCTCCGACTCCCACGAAAAGCATTTCATCGACACACTCCAGGGCGGCCAATATATCAACGACCAGGACCTCGCCAAGATCCTGGTCGAAGAGGCTACTGGAACCATCAAGGAAATGGAGACCAGGTTCGGCTGCTTCTTCGACCGCAATGCGGATGGGACGATCCACCAAAAAGCCTTCGCCGGTCAATCGTTCGACCGCACGGTGCATAAAGGCGACCTCACCGGGATCGAGATCATCAGCCGGCTGACCGAGCAGGTTGCCAAGCGGCGCATTCCCGTGCTGGAGGAGTGCCCGGCGGTGGACCTCCTGTTGGACGAGAGCGGCGAAATCGTCACCGGCGCTCTACTTTTCAGCATGCAGCGCGGCGAATTCATCGTGGTGGAGGCTTCGGCCACGCTGGTGGCGACGGGCGGCGGTCCCACGCAGTACACGTTTCATGCCCCGGGCCCGGAAAAATCCGCCGACGGGCTGGGCATGCTATATCGAGCCGGCGCGCCGTTGAAAGATATGGAGATGGTCCAGTTCCATCCCACCGGCCTGATCGTTGAGGGCAGTGTGGTGGCCGGGGCTCTCCTCGAAGAAGGATTGCGCGGCGCGGGCGCGCATCTTTATAACGGGCTGGGCGAGCGCTACATGCTGCGGTACGCGCCGGAGGACGCCGAGCGCGCCACCCGGGACGTGGTGAGCCGTTCCTCTTATCTGGAAATGATGAACGGCCGCGCGTGCTCTGAAGGCGGCGTACACATTGATGCGTCTCACCTCGGAGCGGATTTCGTCCTGAAAGCTTTCCCGGGGATGGCGGAGCGCTGCCGGCAATTCCATTACGATCTGGCCCGAGGGCGTGTTCCTGTGGCGCCGTCGGCGCACTTCTTCATGGGGGGTGCGGTGATCGACACCGGCTGCAAGACGCCGTTGGAGAAGCTGTTCGTTGCCGGCGAAGACGCCGGCGGCGTGCACGGAGCCAACCGTCTGGGCGGCAACGGGATCTGCGAGTCCTGCGTGTACGGCCGCCGGGCCGGCAAGTCCATCGCTGCTTATCTGGCCAAAGGCGATCGCACCATCAAGGAAACAAGGCGCGGCCAGGTTGAGGAGATTATCGCGCGGTTGCGGGAGCCCCTCGGGCGTTCCCAGGGTGCGAGTCCTTTCGAACTGCGCAAGGCTGTGAAGGAACTCAATTGGAAGAAGGTCGGGGTGGCGCGCCAAGAGCCGGATCTGGGTGAAGCCCTGGATGAAATCGAATCGCTGGCCGCAGCGGCCACTGGCATGAAAGTCGTGGGTGGGCTCGTTTACAACATGATGTACACGGTCTCCCTGGATCTGCGGAACCTGCTGGATGTGTCGCGAATGGTCGCAACCTCCGCGCGCATGCGCGAAGAGACCCGGGGAGCGCACTTCCGCCAGGATTTCTCCGAGCAGCGCGACGATTACGGACTGTTCAATATTGTGCTGCGGCGCGGCGTCGGCGGAAAACCCGAACTGGAGAAGCGGCCCGTCCTGTTTCAGTATCAATCGCTTGCGGAGTGCCAGAAATACAGGCAAGAGCGGAAGCGAGCCGCGGCGGCGACGGAGGGCGAATGACCGGGACCGACAAACCCATCGAGCACCGGAAGCCACTCCGGTGGGGCGAATTGGACCCCCACCGCACCGAGAACACCAGGATCGGCATGTGGGCCTGGTTCGTGCAGCGCGGCTCCGCGTTGGCGCTCATTGTTTTGGTTGTGCTCCATCTTACCCTCACCTATAACCTCCTGATCCAGTTCCTGCTCCTTCTGACCATCGCGTTTCACGCGGCACTCGGGATTCGGGTTGTGCTGCTGGACTTCAACGTGGTCTCGGTCAAATATCACCGGGCGCTCATCTGGGGTCTGATGGGGCTGGGGGTGGTGGTCACCCTGATCATCTGGTTTAGGATCTATTAAGATGCGCAGAAATATCAGAGTTTTCAGATACGATCCGTCCTGCGGCGGCAGCGGGCATTTCGACAGCTTCACCCTGGACGTACCCAACGAAGCGGCGACCACCATCCTCGACCTGCTGCTGCGCCTTCAGCAGGAACAGGACCCCACCCTGGCCTTCCGCTTTGCCTGCCGCGTGAGCATGTGTGGCTCCTGCGGCATGGTGATCAACGGAAGGGAGGCCCTGGCGTGCAAGACGAACGTGTCAGACCTTCCGGCAGGGAGGGAAATCTCCATCCGGCCCCTGAACAATGTCCCCATCATCAAAGACCTCGTGGTGGACATGGAGCCTTTGTTCCAGAAATACGAACAAATCCTGCCCTTCTACGAGCCCAAACAGGAAACTGCGGAGCCCGCGCAAATCCGGCCGGATTCCAGCGAACGGTTGGCCATTGGCAACGCGACCGAGTGCATCGCCTGTGGCTGCTGCGTCTCGAGCTGCACGATGGCTTACTATCACCAGGATTATGCGGGGCCGGCCGCTCTGAACCGCGCCTTCACCCTGCTGGCCGACAGCCGCGACGGACTTGCTGATGAGAGACTCGATCGCGCGTTGGAATCCTGCCATGAGTGCCGTTCGGAGTTCAACTGCACGGAAGTGTGTCCGAAGGGCATCAGTCCTACCCGGGCCATCAAGTATATCCAGCGGATGGCGCTCACCCATCGCCCAAAGAGCCGGCGGGTGGCCCCTGCGGAAAGCGCGGAAGCGGGCGGTGTGCAGCAGCTTCTCCGAACGCTCGACCGCCGCGCGGTGCTGGCCGGCCTGATGGGCGCGGGCGCGGCGGCGGCGCTGGCCGCGGTGACCGGGAGCGCTTGGGTAGGACCGGCGCTTTCCGAAAGGCCGAAACGGTGGATTCGCGTGACACGACTCAGCGATCTTACTGCCCAGGGCGTAACCACCGTCCTGATGAAGTACGAAATCCACAGCGGAATTTACGCCGAGCAGATCTCCACACCCGTTCTGGTTTCGCGCACCGGAAATGAACTGGTCTGTTTCAACTCCACCTGCACGCATCTGGGATGCACGGTGAGGTGGGACGCCCAGTCGTCGTGGTTCCGCTGCGCTTGCCATGGCGGAACTTTCGATCGTCAGGGGAGGGTCCTGGCGGGCCCGCCGCCACGGCCGCTCGATCGCTACAGGTTTAAGGTGGACTCAGGCTATCTGCTGGTGGAGGTCGGGTAAAGTGCTGCGCGGACGCCTTGGCTGGAAAGAATACCTGCGCCCGTTCTTGTATAAAGATCTGCCGCCGGGAACGGGTTGGTCGGCCACCCTCGGGACTTTATGCGCTTTCCTGTTCGGCGTTATGGCGGTATCCGGCCTTTTCCTGGCGATGTACTATAACCCCTCGCCGGACAAAGCTTATCAATCCATTGACTACATCATGCACCGCCTCCCCATGGGCGCCATGCTGCGGGGAATCCATCATTGGGGTGCCGCGGCCATGGTGCTGGCGGTGGTCGTTCACATGCTGGCGAACTTTTTTTCCGGCGCATACCGGCGGCCGCGGGAGGGAACCTGGATCGCCGGCGTTATCCTCCTCCTCATCACTCTGGGACTCGGTTTCACCGGCTACCTGCTGCCTTGGGATATGAAGGCTTACTGGGCCACTGTGGTCAGTTCCGATATTCCGAAGCAGATTCCACTGGTGGGCCCTTTCATCACCAGGATGATCCGCGGGGGGGAGACAGTTTCCGGATTAACGCTGACGCGCTTCTATGCCATTCACATGCTGCTGCTTCCCGCGCTGCTGGCCGGATTCCTGATTGTTCACCTCTATTTCGTGCGCATCCACAATCTTGCGGAACGGCAGCCGCGAAGTGGAGCTGACGACCTTTCGCCCCAGGGCGCGGAAAACGCAGCCGGCGGAAGCCCCAACCCTGCCGGCCTTGCCGCGGAGAGCCGCAAACCATACCGCTTCTTCCCCGAGCACATGTTTCGAAGCGCCTTGGTGTTCATCGTGGTCTTTGGCGGTATTCTCGTGCTGGCCGCTCTTCGGCAGCCGCCGCGGGAAGCCATTGCGGGCACTGTGAACCCGTCGTACTTGCCCCGGCCCGAGTGGTATTTCATGTGGCTCTTCCAATTGTTGACCCTTTTTCCGGGCCACTGGGAATGGGTGGGGAGTCTGGTGATTCCGGCGGCGGGTGTAGCCCTGCTTTTCGCGTTGCCATTCCTGTCCAAGGGACGGCAGCGCCCCCTGGCGATGGCCGCCGGGGTAAGTTGCGTGGTCGGGGTCGTTTATTTGAGCCTGATGGGTTTCCAGGGCACCCGGCCTTATGGGCAAATCTTCCCCGTGCCCGACCGGCCGCTGACTGCGTCGGAAGCCCGCGGGCTGCACCTTTACGCCGAGCGCGGGTGCGCTTATTGCCACCAAATCCTCGGCAAAGGCGGGCATCGGGTGGGCCCGGATTTATCGAATATTGTGGCCAAAGGAAGAACCAGGGATTATCTGGTCCGCTACATCCGCAATCCCCAACTCGTGAATGGCACCTCCACCATGCCCAAGTACGATCTTCCGGAGTCTGACCTGGAGGCCTTGGCGGACTTCGTGCTCTCTCTGGACTTCAGCAAGTACCGGACCAAAATACTCACGCGCGAGGAGGTTGAGCGGATGGGGAGAAGCCCCGCGCCCGGCAATAGTCCGGCAAGTCTCGAACCATTGCCGCGCGACCCGGCCTCTGTTGCGCGCGATTTACGGGAGAAAAATCCATGACGCCGGCAGCTTCGATATACGGAACGATCGAGAATGCGGGCCGCGACCTTTATATTAAGGCGCTCCAGGAGATTCCCGGGGACGTGCGGGCTGGTCTGGCCGCGGGCCTGGAAACGGAGAAACGCCAGGGCCAGGAGACCGCCTCGCGAGTCATGTTCACCATCCTGGAAAACATTCGCGTCGCCGACGAACAGGCCACCCTTGTCTGTCAGGACACCGGACTTCCTATCTTCCATGTGCGAGTCGGCTCCAAATTGAATCTCGATATCCCGCGAGTCGAGGAAAGCCTGCGAAGAGGGTGCCAGAGAGCCACCGCGGAACGGCCGCTGCGTTCCAATACCGTCCATCCGCTGACGCGCAAAAACACGGGGAGCAACACCGGCGAGGGCATTCCGGTCGTCAAGCTGGAATTCGTGCCGGATTCCGACCGCCTGGAACTGAAGATGGCGCCCAAGGGCTCCGGCTCCGAGAATATGAGCTTTCTGAAAATGCTCAACCCCTCAGAAGGGGTGCAGGGCATCAAGAAATTCGTGGTGCAGTGCATCTTTGAGTCGGGCGCGAAGCCCTGCCCCCCCATGATCGTGGGCATCGGACTGGGAGGCACTTCTGACGTAGCCATGGCCCTGGCCAAGGAAGCCAGCGCCTTTCGCCACCTGGGAACCCAGAATCCCGACCCTGATGTCGCGAAGCTCGAGAAAGAATTATTGCAGTTGATCAATCAGACGGGCATCGGGCCGCAGGGATTGGGAGGCGCCACCACGGCCATGGCCGTGAACATTGAGTGGGCTCACACGCACATCAGCCAGAACCCCGTGGCTGTCAACATCCAGTGCTGGCGGGGCGAGCGCGCGGAAGTTGAACTCGACGGCAACGGCAAAGTCACCTGGAAGTAAGCGCGTCGCCCGTCCGCCGCGCGCGAGCGGCCGGACGGGAGCGAGGAGAACACACCTATGGCAGAGCACGTTCTGGTCCCTCCCTTGAAGGAGGAGGATGTCCGCAAGCTGCAATTGGAAGATACGGTCCGGATCAACGGAACGATTTTCGGCATCCGCGACGCCACCCAGATCCGCATCTTTGATGAGAAGGTCGAGCCGCCGGCGGACCTGGCCGGCTCGGTCTGTTTGCACACCGCGCCGGGAGTCAAGAAGCTGCCCGACGGGAAGTACCAGAAGATTTCCATCGGAACCACCACCAGCATGCGCATGGACCGCTTTGCCCCCCTGCTGCTGATGCAGTACAAAGTGCGCGTCATCGTGGGGAAAGCCGGGTTGACGCAGACCAGCGTGGAAGCGATGCAGAAATGGGGAGGCGTCTACCTGGCTATCGTGGGCGGCGCCGCGGCGCTCGAGACCATGCAGATCGAAGAGATCGAAGAGGTTTGGTGGGACGATCTGATGCCGGAATGCTTGTGGAAGTTCCGGGTGAAGGATTTCGGGCCGCTGGTGGTGGCCATCGACGCCCACGGGCACAGCATTTATCGAAATGTCCAGGAGCGGGCCGCGGAGCGAATCCGCCAATTCAATTTCAGTTAGCCCTCGCCGCCCCGGTAGCCCAGGGCCTGGGACATGCGCAGCGCGGTCTCACGAACCATCTTCCCGAGAGCGGGGAAATCCTCCACCTTGATTTGCAGTGTGGACCCACCCAGGTTGACGGCCGCCACCACCCGCCCGTTGTGGTCAAAGATGGGCGCCGCCACCGCCCGCACTCCGTCCTCATTCTCTTCGTTGCTGACCGCGTAACCCACCGAGCGCACGTGCGCCAGCTCTTTCTTGAGCTCGCGCCCGCCGGTCAGGGTGCGATGGGTGAGGCGGTGAAGTC
>JBJKQV010000266.1:0-3629 GCA_046704985.1 Terriglobia bacterium | reverse complement strand
TGGCGAGCGCCTTGCGCTCGCGCGCCAGGTGGAAGTAATAGCGCGGCAGTCGGGATTGCTCGGCGAGCTTCCAGGCCTTCTCGCTGACGCTCAGAAAGGCGAGCCCGGGCGGAACCATCAGGGCTTTCTGCGAGCCGCCGATGACCACGTCCAGTCCCCACTCGTCGGGGCGGAGGTCGGTGGTGCCCAGGCCGGTGATGGCGTCCACCACCAGGCAGGTCTCGGGAAATTCGCGCACGCACTCCCCGAGTGCGCGCACGTCGTGGCTGACGCCCGTGGAGCTTTCGGTGGCCTGCACAAAGACGGCGCGGAAGGGGCCGTCGCGGCGCAGGCGCTTCTCAAACTCCGCGATGTCGAGGGGGCTGCCGTAAGGGGCCTCCACGGTCTGCGCCTCGATGCCGAAGGCGGCGGCGAGGTCGCGCCAGCGCTCGCCGAACTTGCCCGCCACGCCCACCAGCACGCGGTCGCCGGGCGAGAGGAGGTTGGTGACCGCAGCCTCCATGGCGCCCGTACCCGAGCTGGTGAGCAGCAGCACGTCGTTTCGGGTATGGAAGAAGTAGCGCAGCCCTTCCAACGCCTCGCCGAGCAGGCGGCGAAAAGCCTCCGTGCGGTGGTGGAGGGTGGCGGTGAGGGCGCGCGTCTGCGCTTCCATCAATAGCGGTGTGGGGCCGGGAGTAAAGAGTCGTTCTTTGATGATGCCGGTCATGCGTGTGCACCCTGAACTTAGAATGTCTTCGGAGAAACCCCGGATGAAATTCGCCAGCCGAAAGGAAGCCCCAGTGGTTGTTGCCGAAGGTTTGAGTTTAAGATGAGGTTTGGGGAATTGTCAAACCGCCCCTCCTGGGCGGAGGGGCCCGGGCCGTCGCGAGCTTCTGGTATTTCGGGGCGGCGGGGGCTAGAATCTTCCTCGAGGGCCTCCACGCATGCCGGAAGTGAAGTTCGACAGTCCGCCGTCCCCCGCCGCGGCGCGCTCCAACCTCTCCACGAGTATGGGCATCATCGCCACGGGCGTGGTGTTTGTGTTTCTCTACTACGCCAGCTCGGTGGTGATCAGCCTGATTTGCGCCATCTTTATCGCCTTCGTGCTGGAGCCGGGCGTCAAGCTGCTCGAGCGACTGCGGCTGCCGCGCTGGCTGGGAGCGATGCTGATGCTGCTGGCCACGCTGGCGGTGATGTATCTGGTCGGCTATCTGATTTACGACCGAGTTCTGGCGTTCGCGCACGACCTGCCCAGTTACACGACGCGCCTGCACGAGATCATGACCCATCTGCGGGTGACCTTTCTGAAATTCCAGTTGGGCACTTCGTCGCTGGTGCCGTCGGAAGTGGGCCGGCACGTTCCCACGGTGCGCGTGCAGCCCGAGTCGACCTGGATGCAGTATCTGCTGCGCGGCCTGGGAACCGCTTACGGCTTCATCGTCTCGGTGATGTTCATTCCCTTCCTGGTCTTCTTCATGCTGGCCTCCAAGAACCATTTTCTGCGCTCCACCGTGGGACTGTTCCCTTCGCAGCTGCGGCGGCGCGCCGGCGAGGTGATCCACGGCATCAGCGTCATGGTGCGCGACTACGTAATCGGCAACATGCTGGTGGCCCTGATCTCCGCCGCCCTCATCATGCCCTTCTTCTACGGGATCCACCTGCGCTTCTGGCTGCTGCTGTCGCTGCTGGCGGGATTCCTGGGCCTGATCCCTTACATCGGCGTGGCGCTGGCGCTGCTGCCGCCCCTGCTGCTGGCGCTGGTGCAGCCCGACTACAAGACCGTCTTTCCCTTTGTGATCATCGCCGTGGTGGTGGTGGTGGTGCACTTTGTGGCCATCAACCTTCTGACTCCCAAGCTGGTGGGCGGGCGCGTCAAGCTCAACGCCCTCTCGGTGACCATCGCCTTGATGTTCTGGGGCTGGCTGTGGGGCGGTATCGGGCTGATTCTGGCCGTGCCCATCACCGCCGCCTTCAAGGCCATCTGCGACAACGTGGACGCGCTCAAACCTTACGGCGCCTGGATGGGAGAGAGCATCGGACTGCCCAAAGACCTGGGCCTCATCCCGCCGCCTCCCGACCCGCCGGCTCCGACGGCCTCTTCGTGAAGCGCTCGGCTCACCCACACCTCCGTCCGCCCGCGCCAGACATGGCGATATAGAATCGCCGCTACAAATGCGTGCGGCATCAGCCGGCGGCGCGGCGCAGCTCAGCCACGCGATCTTCCAGCGAATCACAATCCTGAAACAGGCGGATGGCGGCGATGCCCGCGGCGCCGGCCTGGCGGCAGGCGCGCGCATTTTCGAGCGTGACGCCGCCCAGCGCCAGGACCGGAATGCGGACTTGCGCGGCGACCTCGCGCAGCGATTGCAAGCCCAGGGGCGGGCCGTAGCGAAGTTTGGAAGGTGTGGGAAAGACAGGGCCGAGCAAAACGTAATCGGCGCGCGCGGCTTCGGCCTCGCGAGCGTCGGCGAGCGAATGGCAGGAGACGCCCACGAGAAAGGGCGGCGGGGCGATGCGGCGGGCGGCGGCGGCGGGAAGCGAAGTGCGCGCCAGTTGCACCCCCGCGGCGCCGAGCGCCTGAGCAACGTCCAGGCGGTCGTTGACGACGATGCGCGTTGGGGGGGCGGGCGCCGCCGCGCGCGCCTCGTCGACCAGATCAAACACCGCGCGGGTGGGCAAGTCCTTCTCGCGGATCTGCACCAAGTCCACGCCCGCGCGGGCGGCGGCGGCCAGGCGTGCGCTGAGCGGCTGGGGCGCCGGTGCGCGGCGGTCGGTGATGTAGCAGAGCTTGAATCCCGGCATAGGAAAGAACCGCGAGGGAGCGGACTAGCGTGGCCGGCCGGCGGGCTGGCGCGACGTCGCGCGCACCAGGCCCAGGTGCTGGCGCAGCCGCCAGGCTTCATAAACGGCCAGCCAGATGTCCGCCAGACCCAACCCGGAAATCGCCCCGCGCACGAAGTAGTTCATGGCCACGCTGGAGATCAGCGGGTATTGGCTGACAAAGAAGTTGCGGCTCCAAATGGGCACCCAGGGAAGGACGAAGAGGAAGACACCCACCTCAAAGCAGAAAACCACGTAGAGGATGATCATCAAGCGCAGCATGATGAGGCCGGGGAGACGCCCTGATTCCGGCGGGGAGACCGGCTTAACTCTTCTTCTGCCGCAGGACGCGGATCTTTTCGGCCACGTCGCGGTAATCGATGTTCTGGCTGTAAACCTCGGAGAAACGCTCCAAGGCGGTACTCGTGTCTCCCGCCTGCTCGTAGGCCACGCCCAAGTCGTAGTGCAAGGCCATGGTCGCGTCGTCGTCGAGGCCGGGAGTCTCCAGGGCGCGTGTGTACCACTTGGCGGCGATGGCCGGCAACTGCTTGTCCATGAAGCAGGTGGCCAGCAAGGTGCACGCCTGGAGGAAATTGGCAGGGTAGTGGCCCTTACCCGCTCCCCGCACCACTTTCTGAAATTCCCCGATGGCCTCGTCGAGCAGGCTCATCTCGCGGAAGGCCACGCCCAGATCGTAGTGCGTCTGCGGGTCATCGGCGCCGGCCTCGGCCGGCTCCGCACCCAGCTCTTCCAACAAATCGCCGAAAGGCGAAGGCGCGGCGGGCGCAGCGCCACCGGAGGGCCCCGCTTCCGACGGCGCAGTAGTGGAG
>JBJKQV010000265.1:0-3074 GCA_046704985.1 Terriglobia bacterium | reverse complement strand
GTCTACGACTCCTTCCTCGAAAAGCTCAAGGCGCGAGTGGAGCGCATCAAGGTCGGCCCTTCCGCCGACCCGGCAAACTACATGGGCCCGGTCATCAACGCCGGCGCCAAGAAATCCATCCTCGAATACATCGAGGTGGGGAAGAAGGAAGGGCGCCTGATTACCGGCGGCGGCGAAGCGGGCGCCGCGGGGTACTTTATCCAGCCCACGGTGATTGCCGATATCCCTCCCAAGGGCCGGCTTGCCCAGGAGGAGATTTTCGGCCCCGTGCTGGCGGTCATCAAGGCCAAGGACTACCAGGAGGCCCTGGAGATCGCCAACAACACCGAGTACGGTCTGACGGGCGCGGTCTATTCGCGCAACCCCGCCAAGATCCAGAAGGCGGCGGAGTTGTTCCACGTCGGCAACCTCTACCTGAACCGCAAGTGCACCGGCGCCCTGGTGGGCGGGCATCCCTTCGGCGGCTTCAACATGTCGGGAACGGATTCCAAAACCGGCGGGCGGGACTACCTGCTGCTTTACACGCAGGCCAAGACGGTGACCGAGAAAGTGTGATTTGTGGGCACGGGGCGCGGGCGGGGGGTTGCTTTCCCCGCCCGTGCGGCTATAATCAGCACGTTACCAACGAGCGAAAATTACCCATCGGCTGAGACGCTTGGACGGACGCAGGCAGTTGGACAATCGAACGGACGTAGTTGAGCACCTCGGGCCGCAAGCCCGTTTGCAGACGGAGCTTGCCAAGATCGAGTCCCAGAAGCGCGACGTCTGGGTGTTGGTGATCTTCGCCGCCGCAGTGCTGGTCCTGGGGGCGCTGTCGATGCTCGTCCCCACCAGCTTCTGGCACGAGAACCAGCTTGAAATCAAGGTTTCACCCCAGGTGTTGTTCCTGGTGATGATGATCGTGATGGTCATCACCCTTTACGTGGTGCGGCGGGAGAGCGAGACGCGGCGCCTGCGGCTGATCAACCTCCAGCAGTCGCTGCAAGCGCGCTCGGAGTTTTCGGCCAGCATGATTGACACGCTGACCAACGTCTTTAGCCGGAGCTTTCTGCGCGACCTGATGCAGGGCGAAATTTCGCGCGCCGAGCGCAACAGCCGGCCCCTTGCCCTGCTCATGTGCGACCTCGACAACTTCAAGCACATCAACGACCGCTACGGCCACCTGATGGGCGATTACGTGCTCGCGCAGATGGCCGCCATCCTGAAAGAGTGCGTGCGCGGCTCCGACTTCGTGGTGCGCTACGGCGGCGACGAGTTTCTGGTAATCCTGGCGGAAACCGACGAGCCCGGCGCCCGCATCGTCCAGGGGCGCATCCGCGAGAAAGTCGTCGAGTGGGACCGTATCAACCGCGTCGGCGACGTTCCCATCTCCTTCAGCATGGGGCTCTACCTGCACGCCCCCGGGCAGTCCGTCGAACAGGACGTGGGCGAGGTGGACGCGCGCATGTACGCCGACAAGCAAGCCGGCCACGCCGCTCCCGAACGCCGCGGCGCCCCCGTGCCTCCCAAGTAGTCTTTCCCGCTGGTTCGCGAAATCCCTCGAAGCTGTCAACCTCTGTTCCGGCGTTTTTCGCCGCGAGGAGGAAGGTTTCACCCCTCCGCTCCGCCCTCCCCGGGCGGCGCGGAGGGGTGAAGGATGAGAGCCCTAGGGAGTCCCGGCGGCCGGCGCCAGCGCCGCGCGGGCGCGTTCGGTGGCGCGCTCCAGGGCTTCGCTGAGTGCCTGCGCCTGCTGGCGCGCGCGCGTCAGGTCGTGGGCCTCCAGCGCTTCGCGCAAGCCGGGCAGGGTTTCGGGCTCGTAGGTGGGCAGGGGCGCGTAAATCAGGTGGCGGAACCACGGCCGGCCCGGAATGCCGTGCTCGGCCAGCAGCGCGCGCTCCTCGCTGAGGGTTGCGGTGTCGAAGCGCGCCGCATCGAGCGAGGCCGGAGCCGTCCCGTCGCGGTAAGCGTCCAGCGTCCGGCGCAGGTGCGCCGTGGCTTCGCCCCAGGCCTGGCATTTCTTCTGCAGCGGCTCGATTTCGCTCGTGACAAAGTCCGCGGGCGCGAGCTTCTTCAGGCCTTCCAGGTAGGCGTTCACCTCGTGCGCGTAGGGCGAGTAATCGAGCGGCACCAGTTGGGCGTTGGCAAAGCGCAGCGCCAGCAGGCCCCACAGCCGGCTCATCGCCGCGTGGTAGTGGAACCCCGGGTCGCCGTAACGCGCCATCCAGTCGTAGTCGTCGTAGAGCGAGTGGTAGACGCCGTAGGGTCCGTCGAAAATCATGTCCAGCGACGGCACGCCGTCGTGCTGGAGAAAGACCATGAAGTCCGACCCGCCTCCCAGGATGCCGTACTGGACGGGCGCGCCCGCACCTGTGGTTCCCGCGTAGCTGCGGATGTTGCCGGCGGCGGGACGGTTCTTCCAGCGCTCAAAGACGCTCTCGCCGGTCGCGGGGTCGCGCACCTCCTGGGTGGCTTCCATCACCGCCGGCAGCAGCGCCGGAACCATGCTCACCGTAAAGTCCTGGCCGCTGGTCGCCGAGTCCACGTTCATGCACACTACGGCGTTTTTGCGCAGCGCCGCTTCGTGCTCTTCGCCCCATTCGGTGGAACCGGTCAGGGTGTATTCTTCGGCGTCCCAACTGCCCAGCACGATGGTGCGCCGCGGGCGGAAGCCCTGCTTGAGCATCTCGCCCAGGGCGCGCGCCGTCTCCAGCATGGTCGCCGTGCCGCTCGAAGGATCGACGGCGCCGTAAACCCAGGCGTCGTGGTGGTTGGAAAGAATCACCGTCTGCTCGGGGTGCTCGCTGCCGGGAATCTTGCCGATCACGTCCCAGATGGGTGTGTCGGTGAATTCCATGTCCAGCGCCATGTGCACGCGCACCTTGCCGTCGCCCACGTGGTACTTGAAGGGCAAGGCCCCCTGCCAGCCTTTGGGAACCGCGTGTCCGCCCAGGCGCTTGAGAATTTCCTGCGCGTCGGCGGCCGAAAGCGGCACCATGGGAATCTTGGGCAGAATGCGCGACTGGGACTGAGGGATGCGCTTCGCTCCGGGCGTGGAAGCCCAGCCGGGCGTCAGCGGGTCGCCGGGCACCATGAAG
>JBJKQV010000264.1:0-4121 GCA_046704985.1 Terriglobia bacterium | reverse complement strand
CCCCTCACCGACGCGCAGGGCCTGCCGCTCAAGCGCCGCTATCTGCTCGACCTGACGCTGGAAGGCACGGCCACCAGCCGCGGGTCCTCGCCGCTCGATAGGCCCTGACCTCGGCAGCGGAAATTTCCCCGATTAGGGTTGTACTGGGCGGTTATTGTGGCTAGAATTCGGCGAGAGGGGAAGCTCCGCCCGCGCGGGCAAGGGCGCGCGCGGGGATACGGCGCCCATTTTCCGGAAAGCGGTGGAAAATCTGGCGGGAGGCGCAATGAGAAAATTTCTCTGTACGCTGGCGGCGGTCTCGTTCCTGTTCATGGCGGGAGCGCCCGTCTGCTCAGCGCGCATCAAGAGCCCCGAGATTCACAACCTGAAGCTGCTCCAGAAGGCGCAGACGAAGGCTCTGAAGCTGCGCGAGAAGTACATGAAGAAGGCCTGGAAGACCCAGCACGTGCCCAAGGCCATCCGCATCCAGCAGAAACACCAGCTCGAGCGGGAGATGCGCGACCTGAAGAACAAGCAGAAGGACGAGATGCAGGACTTGAAAGACCGCCTGCGCATTGCCCACAGTCATTGAGCTTGGCCCGCCCTCGCCCGGCGCGCCGTGTTGCGCGCGCCCGGTAGCCGTTTCTATCCTCGCCGGGCAGGGAGCCCGAAGGAGAGAAGGGCATGAGATTCCGAAAGACCATCTGCCTGCCGGCGGTGATTCTTTTGCTCGGCGCGCCGGCCTGGAGCGGCCAGGCAAGGGGGCCGCAGCCCGGCCAGCGTCCCACCCTCGGCCCGCCCACTCTCAACGGCCCCACCTCGGCCCACGTCAGCGACCGCTCGCGCCTGCTGCGCGTGCACAACATTTACGTGGACCGGATAGACAACGGCCTGGGTTTGCAGGTGGGCGAGGAATTGACGGCCTCCAAGCGCTTCAAGGTGGTGGAAAAGATGCGCGACGCCGACTCCGTGCTGCGCGGCTCGTGCTTTGGCTCGCGCCGGCTGAGGTCCCTGCACTCCGAGGTGTTCCTCACCGACCGCGTGACGGGCAAATCGATCTGGCAGGACGACGTGCGCCAGGCGCTCGATCCGCCCCCGCTCAAGGAGGCGGTCCACCGCACCGCGAATCTGGTGGTCCGCCACCTGATCGAAAGCGTCGTCAAGGCGGAGCAACCCTAAGTCCGGCCGCTACGCCGGAAGCCCGGCTTCGGCGCCCTCGCGCCCCCCGAATATGCCCGACTATCGCCAGGAATTTTTCGACTTCGCGCCCACCTGTTATCTCAACTGCGCCTACCACGGCCCCTTTCCGCGCGCCACCGCCGAGCGCATCGAGCGCGCCATCGAACTCAAGTGCAACCCCTCGCGCATCGCCCAGCCGGAGTTTTTTGATCTCACCGAGCGGGTGCGCGCCAGCCTGGCGCGGCTGATCGCCGCCGACCCGGCCGAAATCGCCCTCACCAACAGCGCCACGCAGGGCATCGGCGCGGTGGCAGCGGGGCTCGAGTGGTCGCCCGGCGACGAAGTGGTGGTGGCGAGCGTCAACTTTCCTTCCAACCTTTTTACCTGGCTGCACCTGGAGCGGCGGGGCGTGCGCGTGCGCCTGCTCAGGCCGCAGCGCGGCGAGCTGAAATTGGCGGAGGTGGAAGCCGCCTTCAGCCCGCGCACGCGCCTGCTGGCGCTCGATTGGGTGAGCTACACGACCGGCATCCGGCTGGACCTGGCGGCGCTCGGCGAGCTGGCGCACCGCCGCGGCGCGCTGTTCGTGGTGGACGGCACGCAGGGCGTGGGCGCGGTGCCGCTCGACGCGCACGCGCTGCCCGTCGACGCCCTGGCGGTGGCCGCCTACAAGTGGCTGCTCGGCCCCTACGGGACCGGGTTCGTTTATCTGAGCCGCGGCCTTCAGAAGCGCCTCCAGCCGCAGGTCATCAACTGGCTGAGCGTGGAGGGCAGCGACCAGTTTTCGAGCCTCCCCGACGACCGCTTTTCCCTGCCTCAGGCCGCCAAGGTCTACGACGTGCCCGCCACCGCCAGCTTCCTGAATTTGTGGGGGCTGGAGGCGTCGCTGGAATTCGTCGAGCGCGTGGGCGTGCGCGAAGTCTGGGCGCACTGCCGCCGCCTGCTCGATCGCCTGGGCGAAGAACTCGTCCGCCGCGGCTTCACACTTTCCGCCGCCGCGCGCCCCGAGCACGAGTCCGCCATTTTGTGTTTCCAGGCTGACTCCGAGGAGGCGACGGCGGAGCTTTACGCCCGGCTGATTGCGCAGCAGGTTTCCGTCAGCCTCCGCCACGAGTGGATTCGCGTCTCGCCTTACCTGTACAATCAGGACGACGACCTGGACCGGCTGCTGGCGGTGGTGGGCGGCGCGTAATTGGGCTGCGGGTTTTGGAAGTCTTGCCGCCCGGCGCCACCGCGCGTGGCGCGGCGCCTATGCGGGAAGCGAAGCCCAAGCCGTTGCCGGACGAAACGCCCTCCGGCGTTCTCCCTGCCGCTTTTCCTTTGCGTTCCTACCGCCCCACCGACCTCGACCGCCTCTACGAAATAGACCAGGCCTGCTTCCCGCCGGGCATTTCCTATTCACGCAGTGAGCTGCGGCGCTTTATCGAGTTGAAGCGCTCGCGCACCTGGGTGGCGGAGCGTGCGGGCGAAATCGCCGGCTTCCTGATTATGGGCGAGGAACCGCAGCGCGTCGGGCACATCATCACCCTGGACGTGACCGCGCGGCGCCGCCGCGCGCGCGTGGGCACGGCGCTCATGGACGCCGCTGAATCCTGGGCGCGCCGCCGCGGACTGCGGCTGATTTATCTCGAAACAGCCGACGACAATCGCCGGGCACAGATCTTCTACACCGCGCGCGGCTACGTGAAGGTTCAGGAAGTCGAGGACTACTACGGCCCCGGCCTCACCGCCTGGGTCATGATTCTCTGGCTGGTTGAGAGAAAAGGCGAAAGACGGGGAAGTAGCCGAAGTTGAAAGTCGAAATGTTGAAAGTCATGAGTCGAAAGCTCAGAGTTGACAGTGGAGAGTCGAGACTCACGAGTTGAGACCCGAGAAGGCGTCCTGCGTTTCCTCAACAAGCTGTCGACAATCCAAGGGCCAGAATCTAAAATCCAAAATTCCTCCGGCAGGCTGATATAATCCCCGGCGACCGCGGCTGGGCGCCCGCGCGGGCGCGCCCGGGTTCTGCGAGGTACCGATGCCAACCAAGCTCACCTCCAAAGAGTTCAGGATTATCGTCATCGCGATTCTGGTCTCTGCCGCCTCGCTGTGGGTCGGCGTCAGGTATTTCTGGCGGGCGTTTCCTGAGGCGGCCATCCAGTTCCGCGTCACGCGCCAGCAGTCGCTGCCATTGGCCGAGAAGTTCCTGCGCGCGCGCGGCGCCGACCTGGCGAGCTACCGCCACGCCGCCATCTTTTCTTACGACGACCAGACGAAGGTTTATCTGCAGCGCACCGAGGGCCTGGAGAAGATGAACGCCCTCACACAGGGGCCCGTTCACCTCTGGCGCTGGTCTCACCGCTGGTTCAAGCCCCAGCAGAAGGAAGAGTGGGACGTGGACGTGACCCCTGCCGGGCAGGTGGTGGGTTTCGACCACGAGATTCCCGAAGACGCCGCGGGCGCCAACCTGACGCAGGCGCAGGCGCAGCAGTTGGCTGAGCAATTCCTGACCCAGGTGATGCACCGCGACCTGGGTGGTCTCGAGTTCATGAACGTCGAGAGCCGCAAGCGTCCGGCGCGCACCGATCACACTTTCACCTGGAAAGAGAAGGACGTGCAGCTCGGTGACGGCAGCTATCGGCTGAGCGTGCGGGTAGACGGCAACCAGGTGGCGGGCTACAGCGAGTACGTGAAGGTGCCCGAGCAGTGGAGCCGCGATTACGAGAAGCTCCGCTCGCGCAACAACGCCGCGCAGATGGTGGACGAGGTCTTTTGGATTCTTCTCACCCTGGTGATGATCGGCCTGCTCATCCGGCGCCTGCGCGACCGTGACGTTCCCTTGCGCCTGGCGCTGGGGCTGGGCTCGGTGGCCACGGTGCTCTATTTCCTCGGCCGCCTCAACAATTTCTCCCTCGCCCAGTTTGGCTATCAGACCACCGACCCTTACCCAAGTTTCCTGGCCCGCTATCTGCTCCTTAGCTTGTTGA
>JBJKQV010000263.1:0-3564 GCA_046704985.1 Terriglobia bacterium | reverse complement strand
CAACCGCACGGGCGTGCCCGTCAATCTCAGCTTTTCTTCCACCGCCACGGGCATCATCGGCTGGTGGGGCGGGCGGCCCGACCTGGTTTCCGGATCAAGCATTTACTCCGGCCAGGAGACCGGGCATGACATCACCAGCGGCGTGCAGTGGTTCAATCCCCTCGCTTTCGCACCCCCGGAAAAATGGCAGTGGGGAAATGCTGCGCGCAACATGGTGTTTGGTCCGGGATATTGGAACTGGGACATCAGTGCCATGAAGTCCTTCAAAGTGCGCGAGGGCCTGCGCCTTCAGTTCCGCGGTGACTTCCTGGACGCTTTCAACCACTTCAACCTGAGCAATCCCAACACCAGCATTCCGGACACCCGCGACGGTGGAACGGCCAACGCCAACTCGGGGAAGATCACCAACGGAAGTGGGAATCGGACTGTTCAGTTGAGCCTCAAGCTGCTTTTCTAGCGCAGCCTGGCCGTGGGGAGGGGCCGCCGGTTTCGGCGGCCCCTTTTTTCTCCCTTTCCAGGGCGGAGAACCGGGGGCGGTTCTCTCTCCGGCAGTCTCTAACTGCCTGAGAAAATAACAGTTAGTTCCTGTTGACAAAGGGCGGAGAAGGGGGTATCAATTTGGTTTGCTCCTGGGTATGAAACGCCGTTCTTCTAATTGAACGCTCCTTGTGCCGCCCCTTGCGGCCGGCGTGGAAACGCGTCTGGGAATGAGAAAGTGCCCCGGAGTCTCCTCGTTCGTTCAGTTCCTTTACAGCCGCAAGATCTCTTTGCGCTTGTGAACGGCGGGTGAAAATTGTGGTGAGGCGGTGGGGAAAAAGCCTTATGCTTGAAGAAAGCATGCCGACAACGAGCACGGGGACGGCGCGAAATCGCGAGGGAAAGGGGCGTGCATGAATCGCCGCGCTTGGTTGCGCCGCAGCGGCGCCGGGTTGGTGGGGATGCTGGGCGCCGGCCGCCTGCGCGAGGGCTTCACCCTGCCCGCCATGGCGAGCGCCGAGCCCGTTGTTTTACCGCACCCGCAATCAATTTCATTTGGAAGCGGCCGCGTTTCTCTGAGCGCAGGAGTGTCCATTGAGACCGCGCCGCAAGCAGGTGCGGAAGCGCGGCGCGCGGCGAGTTCGATCGCCCGGGAACTCGGCCATAGGACGGGCCGCAGCGAGGCGGCAGTTCTTTCGGAACGTGGCAACTATCCCATTCGCCTGCAGCTCTTGACGAGTAGCACGAGAGGCGGCGAGGCGGATGGATTTTACCGGCTGAGCGTCACACGCGCGGGAACCATCATCGAAAGCCGCGGTGAAGGTTTTCGCTATGCGGCGGCAACCTTCGGGCAGTTGCTCGAGCAGGGAAGCGGACTCAGCCTGCGGGAAGTTGAGATTCGCGACTGGCCGCAGTTTCCCTGGCGCGCCATCTTTGTCGAGGTCACGAGCGGTGCTTGCATGAGCCGCGCCGACTGGCAGGAGTTGATTGATTTTGCCGCGGCGCTCAAGCTCAACGCGCTGTGCGTGGGACTTTACAATTGCTGGAAGCGGCCCTCGACCGAGGTCTTGGACGAGGAGTATTTTCTTTTTCCTTCGCGCCGCTATCCGCAGTTCAAGACCCCCGTGCGCACCTACGTGCGCGCCGGAGACGCCTGGAAAGTGCAGCGCGCGCTGCCCGCCATGGCGCGCGAAGATTTCCTCGGCGAGCTGGTGGCCTACGGCCGCGCGCGCGGCGTGACGGTTTTCCCTTACTTTTCCTCGCTCGGGCACAACACCCTGATTCCGCGCCTGATTCCTGAGGTTTCGATGAAGGACGCGCAGTGCCGGCCCATCGGCTATGGCTTCTGCACGACCTGCCCGAAAACCTACGAGGTGCTTTTCAACCTCTACGACGAAATCATCGAGCGCTACGCGCGGCCTTACGGAGTGACGACGTTTCACGCCGGCATGGACGAGGTGGGACACGGCTGCCAGTGTCCGTCCTGCCGCGTCGCTTGGAACGGCGAGCGAAACTTCTACGTCGATCACCTGGTGAAGATTGCGCGGCATTTGAAAGAGCAGGGCATGACGCGCGTGGTGATTTGGCACGACATGCTGCACCGCGCGGGGCTGCTCAACCGGCAACTCGAGGCGCGCCTAGAATCGGAAGGGTTGAAGGGAATCCTCACCATCGGCTGGTGGTATTACGGCGCGCCGCGTGAAGGTTATTTCAACCCACGCGGTTCCTTTGGTCGCGCGTTTTTCCGTCCCTCAGTGGGGATCGATGCTTGGGCGACTCCTTCGGCGGGTTGGGATACCACGGGCTTACTCGCCGGGAGCGATTGGACCGCCAACCAGGCGCTGGTGCGCTTGGTTCGCCAAGGGAAATCGCGCGGCGCCACCGGGGTGATTTCGTATTCCAACCACGACCCCATGTTCGAGCAAGGCTACGTGAACTTGGCGCAGTACGCGTGGAATCCCGCGCCGGCGCTCGCCGCTACCCAGGACCGATACGCGCGCCGCCTTTTCGGCGCTCAGGCCGAGCGCGGTGCGCAGGCGATGCAGGCCTATCAGGACGCTTATGGTGTTTACGGCCAGCTGGCGGGCGCCTTCTATCGCCGTCCCGTTCCGCCGCGATTGGGACAGGCAGTGGCCGCGCTGCACGGCCGGGGATTGGAGAAGTCTCGCCTGGCAGAAAACTTGAAGGCTTTGCGCGCCGCAGCTAGCGCTCTGGGGGAGATTGCGGCGAGCCAGCAAAATGCGGCGCACGCCGAGACCGTGCGCGCCTATCGCGCCGAGGTGCGGCGCTTGGAAAGTCTCATGCGCCTGACGCAGAGTATTTTGATGTGCACCTCGGCCTACGACGACTTCCGCTCGCGGCGCGACGCCGCGGCGCTTGCAGCCTTCGGCGAACGCATCAAGGAACTGGAAGCGGGCCGCGACGAGCACGCCGCCGTCCTGCACGAGCTCGAAACGGTTCGCTTCACGCCCAGCCTGCCGCGCTTCATCGCTTACGAACGCCAATCGCTTGAGGATGCCTCGAAGTTTCTCGAACTGTTTTCCGAGATGCACGGCCGCGGCAAACGGGGCGAGACGGATTTCATGGCCGAAATTGCCATTGCGGGCGAAGCCTTTTTTGCCACGCGCCTGGGGATGAAGTTGCCCTGAGCGCTCACGAAAGTGAAGAGAGGGAATTGAAAATCGGCGCGGCCCAAATCGCCATCACGCCGTTCCTGGATACCCCCCTGGCCGGATATTACTATCCGCGCATGCCGGTGGGGGTTCACGACGACCTGCACGCCAAGGCGCTGGTCTTCGACGACGGCCACGATTCGGCGGCGCTCGTCACCTGTGATCTGGTCAAGGTTCCTCGCGAGGTGGTGGAGGACGCGCGCCGGCGGATTCAAGAGAAACTTGGAATCGCTCCCGACCACGTGCTGATCAGCGCCGCGCACAGCCACACGGGGCCGATCATCACTCCCGAGTACGCGGCGATGCTGGCGCGCTGGATTGCCGACGCGGTGGAGACGGCGCTGCACGGCAAGGTGGAGGCGACGCTCTCGCTGGCGAGCGCGCAGGAAGCGTCGCACGCGCACAACCGGCGCTA
>JBJKQV010000262.1:0-2861 GCA_046704985.1 Terriglobia bacterium | reverse complement strand
CTTGATCAGTCCTGTTCAAGGGTAAAAAAACCTCTGAATTGTCAGATATGTTTCTTAGACATGATGAATCAAGACCTAGAAGAACACCAGCAACGACTGGCCGCGAGGCTTGAAGAGGAGAGGAAGCGTGTCCTCGACAAGGCCGAAGAGGAGCTGCGCGCCAAATTGACCATGGTTTTTTCATCCTTCCTGAACGCCGTCTCGCCCGAAACCGAGATCTCCGCCCCGGCAGGACCCAAGAAGACCTCCTAACCTCCTGTTTTTCGCGCGTTCGTAATTGAGCCGGATGGCCTCGAGGGGCCACCGCGCCGGAATGCCCCGGCGTGCTAGGATGGGGTCATGGCGCGGAGAAGCGTGGCGGAAGCGCGGCAGGACGAGCGCTGGATGCGCGCGGCGCTGGCCGAGGCGCGCAAGGCGGCGCGCGAGCAGGAAGTGCCGGTGGGCGCGGTGGTGGTCGAAGGCGAGCGCCTGGTGGCGCGCGCCCACAACCGCCCTCTCCACGCCCACGACCCCGCGGCGCACGCCGAAATCCTGGCCCTGCGCCGCGCCGGGCGGCGCCTGGGCAACTACCGCCTGACCGGCTGCCGCCTCTATGTTACAATCGAACCGTGCGCCATGTGCGCAGGGGCGATCGTGCACGCGCGGGTCGCAAGCGTCATCTTCGGCGCCCATGACCCCAAGGCCGGCGCCGCCGGTTCGGCCCTCAAGGTCCTGAACCACCCCAAGCTCAATCACTCCGTGGAGGTTGTGAAAGGAGTCTTGGCGCCGGAATGCGCGGAGGTGTTACGCGAGTTCTTTCGCGCCCGGCGGAGGAAATTGGGTCATTGAATCATCGGCTCATTGCCCCATTACCCAGGCCGTGCCTGTTCCAATGGAACGATGATTCAATGAGACCATGAAGCAATTGTTTGCCGGAGAGGTACCGAAGTGGTCATAACGGGGGCGCCTCGAAAGCGTCTTGCCTGCCAAAAGCGGGCACGTGGGTTCGAATCCCACCCTCTCCGCCACCCCAGCTAGCGTGTAACACCCCCGCCACCATCCATACGGTGCGTGGCTCCCACAGCTACCTCGACTTCTGGTATTGCAAACCCAAATCCAGGACGCGCTGGATCAAGTTTTCGAACTCCATGCCGGCAAGCAGCGCCGACTGGGCAAAATCTTCGCTGCGGCCGAGGTCGGGGTTGATGTTGGGCTCCATCAGGTAGAGGCGCCCGTCGGCGGTAAGGCGGAAGTCCATGCGCGCGTAACCGTTCAGCCCCAGGATGCGGTAAATGCGCTTGGAGAGGTTGTGGACGCGCTCCGTGGTGCCTTCGGGAAGGTCCTCGGCGGGGCCGGTCTTGATGCCGATCTTCTTCTGGTACTCGAGATCCCACTTGATCTTTTCGGTGGCGATTTTTGATGCGCTCTCCGGCAGGTTGCCGAAATCCATTTCCCAGACGGGAAAGGCCTGCACGCGGCGGTTGCCCAGCAGGGCCACGTAGAGCTCGCGCCCTTCGATGTACTCCTCGGCCATGGCGTCGGTCTGGAGCTTTTCGTGGATAAACTGCACGCGCTCCGCCAGCTTGTCGTCGCTCGAGACCACCGACGCCTGCGAGATGCCCAGCGAGCTGTGCTCGGCGGTGGACTTGACGATAAGCGGAAAGCCCAGCCGGGGGGGCCGTTTGATCCGCCGCCCACGCGGGAAGATGGCGAAGCGCGGCATGGGAACGCGGTGGTAGCTGAGGATCTTCTTCTGCACCGGCTTGTTGTCTCCCAGGATCAGGCTGACGGGGTTGCAGCCCGTGTACGCCTGGTGCATCAACTCGAAGTAGCCGAGCACGTAGTGGGCGAAGATGTTGACGTCGAAAAACTCTTCCAGTTGGTTGCAGACGATGTGGGGCTTGAAGCGCGTCAGCGCCTCGCGCAGGACCTTCATCTCCTGGACGTCGCCCAGAATCTCCGTCTCGTGTCCCAGCGTCTCCAGCGCCTTGGCAATGTCGTACTCGGTCTTCCAGACCGCCGCCTCCTTGGGGTCGACCTTCGAGACGTCCTCGGGCATCTTGAAGTCCTGGTGGGTCAGAAGCAGGACGCGATATTTCAATACACACCTCGCGATGGATTTTTGGCCACAACCGCCGGGGCGCCGCCCGTCCGCTCAGACCGCCAGGCGGTGGTTCTTGCTGAGCAGGTAGCTCATGGTCTGCATGGTGAGCAGGATGGCGGCCTCCAGCTTCAACTCGCGCTCCGGCCGGCAAACGCGCAGGTCGAGCTCGCTGCAGCGCTGAATCATGTCCTTCAACACTCGGTTCACCGTGTAGGCGTACTCCCCCGTCCAAGTGGCCACGCGGCGGCGCAGCTCCGGGCCGATGCGGCGCAAAAACGTGGAAGCGGGAGGATAACGGCGCTGCTTGGCTCCGGGCGGAAAGAGCCGGCGCAAATCGCGGTCGTAGAAATCGGGATAGTCGGTTCCGTAGCGCTCCTGCTTCTGGCGATAGTACTCGCCCAGAGTCTGGTGTAGGCGCTCGACCGGCTCCACGTCGTTGCGCCATTTCACCACCGGACGCTTGCCCGCCAGCTCGCGCATCAGCTCGTCCATGTATTCGAGCTTGGCGAGCGCGGGCCAGCCCGCGTAGCGCTCGCGCCAGGCCGAGCCGGGGCGCAGCCAGACGGCGAAGGTTTCGGCAAAATCCTCCACCGGGTGGCTCTGCGCGTACCACCAATCCAGGTGCAGCACAAAGCGGCGGCTGGAAGGCCGGGGGTTGTAATACTCCGGATAGGGCTTGGAGGCACGGCCAAAGTGACGCCGCCAGCGCTTGCGCCGGCCCAGCCGGTAGGCCGCCTCGTAAGCGTGCCCCGCCTCGTGGCGCAGCAACTGCATGCAC
>JBJKQV010000261.1:0-12315 GCA_046704985.1 Terriglobia bacterium | reverse complement strand
CGAGGAGCACGTCGCGCGCTCCAACGCCCTGCACTCGGTGCTGAAAGGGCAGGGGCCCTATCTGGTGGGTCCGCTGGCGCGCTACAACCTCAACTTCGACCGCCTGCCGGCCGTGGCCCAGCAGGCGGCGCGCGAGGCGGGACTGGGGCCGGTGTGCGCCAATCCCTTCCAGAGCATCGTGGTGAGGAGCGTTGAGCTGCTTTTCGCCTGCGAGGAAGCGCTGCGCATCATCCGCTCCTACGAACCGCCCGAGCGCCCGGCGGTGGACTTCGAGCCGCGCGCCGACCGCGGCTTTGGCTGCACTGAGGCTCCGCGCGGCATCCTCTTCCACCGCTACCGCCTGGACGAGCACGGCGTCATCCTGGATGCCAAAATCGTGCCGCCCACTTCCCAGAACCAGCGCTCCATCGAGCAGGACTTGCGCCAACTGGTGGAGAAAAACCTCGACCTGCCCAACGCCAAGCTGCAGTGGCGGTGCGAGCAGGCTATCCGCAATTACGACCCCTGCATCTCCTGCGCCACGCACTTCCTGAAACTGGAAATCAGCCGCGAGTAAAGCCCTCGCTTCCCCTCACGAGATGCCCTTGGAATCACATCCCGCCGTGCGCATCATCGGCCTTGGCAACCCTTACCGAAGCGACGACGCGGCGGGGTTGGAAGTCGTCCGCCGGCTGCGGGAGCGCGGCCTGGACCCGTCGGCGCTCCGCGAATTTTCCGGAGACGGCGCGGGGCTAGTGGAAGCGTGGCAGGGCGCCGCGGCGGTGATTCTGGTAGACGCCGTTTCCTCCGGCGCCGCACCCGGAACCGTGCACCGCCTGGAAGCGGGCGAAAAAACCCTGCCGGCCGTTTTGTTTCGCGGCTCGACACACGCCTTCTCGCTCGCCGAGGCGGTGGAGCTGGCGCGCGCCCTCGGCCGCCTGCCGCGGCGCGTGATCGTTTACGGCATCGAAGGCCGCCAGTTCGCCGCCGGCACGGAGTTGTCAGCCGAAGTCGCGCGGGCGACGCTCCAGGCCGCGGAGCAGATATTCCAGGAATTTCGCGTCCTCCAAACGTTACGGGACGACCCTGGCGCACGCGAGAGCCGATGAAAGAGCCACACTCTCCCGCCAAGGCGCCAAGGCGCAGAGGGACGCCAAGTGGGGCCGCGTCGATCGTTCTGCGGATTTTTGCGCGTTGGCGCCTTGGCGGGAGGCTCTTTGCACCCCAAGGTTTGCTTGCCGCTTGGCGCGCGGAGGAGATTTCGACTAAGATAGCTGCGCTATGACTCAGCGCCTCGGTTCAGTTCTGGTCTTTATCCTTGCCTTGCTGCTCGCGACGGCGGGCACGGGGTTGGCACAACAAGAAAAGCCACCCTCCAATCAGACTCTCATCGCGCGCTACTCGCGGGTGAAGGAGCCGCAGCTTTCGCAAACGCAACTGCTTCGCCTGCTGAGGAAGAAGATCAAGTACGTTTTCGTGATCTATCAGGAGAACCGTTCCTTCGACTCCTACTTCGGAACGTTTCCCGCCGCCGAGGGCCTGTTCGTCCGCCCCCGCTGGCAGACGCCGGGTTTCTACCAGCCGCTGCGCGATACCGACGGCCGCATCGTGACCATCCATCCTTTCCGCATCGGCCCCAAGGAGTATGCCGCCGACACCGACGACGTGGACCATTCGCATCCCAGCATCGTGGCCAAGATGCACATCATCAACGGCCGGCCGCGCATGGACCGCTTTGCGCTGATCGAGGAGGAGAAGTACAGCCACGCCGGCGTTCCTTCGCTCAAGGCCAAGCAGATGGGCGAGCTGGCCATGGCGTACGAGGACTGTGACACCATCCCCTTGCTCTGGCGCCTGGCGGGGCGCTTCACGCTCTTCGATCACGTCTTCCAGGAAATGACCGGGCCCTCGACGCCCGGCAACATCGCTATCATCGCCGCGCAGACGGGCGCCACGCAGTGGGTGCTGCATCCCGAGGAAGCCTATCCCGACAACGGCGGGCGCGCTCCCGGCGTGCCGGTGATGAACGACAACCTGCCCTTCTGGGGCTCGCCGGCCGACCCCACGCCCGAAGCGGAGAAGATGCCTATCAATCCCCGGCACCGGAAGTACGCGATTCATCCCGCGCTCAACCTGACCTTCGCCTCGCTGCCGCTTACCCTGAAAGGGAAAGACCTGAAGCAACTGACCGCCTCCGACCGCGACCCGCAGCGCGACCTCGCCGACGTGCGCCGCGACGTGGATTACATCTCCGCGCGACCGCAGACGCCCTTCGCCTTCGGCTGGTACCAGGAGGGCTACGGCAAGGGACCCGTGGACGACGACGACGGTCCGCTCGACGCCGGGGGCCTGCACGCTTCCTACATCACCCACCACAACGGCCCGCAGTACTTCGGCTACATCTCCAACAACCCGCACCTGCGCTCGGAGCTGCACGACCTGGGCGACTTCTTCGCGGCGCTCAAGCAGCAGTCCCTGCCCGCCCAGGGCGGCGTCTTCTTCGTCAAGGGCGGCTACCGCAACACCCTGGGCCTGAAGCCCGCCGACCCTGACCCCAAGGTGCAGAAGAATTTCAGGGGCGACGACGACCACCCCGCCTACTCGGACGCGCAGATCAGCGAGGCGCTGGTGGCCGAAGCGGTGAACCACATCGCCGCGAGCCCTTACTGGGCCCAGAGCGCCATCATCATCACCTGGGACGATTCGGAAGGCGACTACGACCACCTGCCGCCGCCCGTGCGCGTGCACGGCCCCAACGGCTCGGTCATCAGCGACGGCCCGCGCGTGCCGCTGATTCTGGTTTCGCCTTACGCGCGCGCCGGCCACGTGGCCCACGCCATGGGCAATCAGGCGTCGGTGGTGAAATTCGTCGACCGGGTTTTCGGTCTGCCGCCCCTGGCGCTGCTGCCCGACGAATTGCGCGCCCGCAAGTTGGGTGAAAAGAAATTTCACCAGAAAGACTTGGGCCCCCAGGACGCCCTCACTCAGGGCGTCACCGACTTGACCGGCGCCTTCAGCCCCGCGCGCCTGCTGGGCAGGGCGGCGCCGCTCCCCGCCGCTTACGCGGAGATCCCGGACGAGCTGGTGCGCCACCTGCCGCAGGAAACCGGATACGGCTGCCAGGATCTGGGAATCATCACCACGGACCGGGCGCTGGGAATAGAGAACCGCATTCCCAGCGACTTCAACCCCCGGCCCAAGACCAATCCCAGCCAGTAGGGACGCCCCTCGCATTGCCCTTCTTGTGTTGCGGCGCGCAGGTGCCACCACTGTCCATCGATAACTCTCCCTCGTCCGCCCGAGTCAGCGCTTTTAGCGCCACAGCCGAAGTAGTATGCTTGCAAAATAAATCTGAACGCCCAGTGTGCCCTCCAGGTCTTTGCAGATGAGGAGCCGGATGCCAGTTCCGGACCAGGCAGTTTTGAAGGCAACGATTCTACGGGAGCGCGCGGAGGATCGCGACCTCGAGGCCGCGGTCCGTGAACACGCCAGGCTGGTCTACAAAGTGACCTACGCAGTTCTGAGAAATCACCACGACGCCGAGGATGCCACTCAAGAAACGTTCCTGAGATTCCTGCGGCAGAGGAGACCGTGGAGGGAGGTAGGCAATACGCGCGCGTGGCTGGCCCGAGTGGCGTGGCGTGTAGCGGTAGGCCGGAAGCAGCGCCCGCCGGAAATCGGGCTGGAGGAAGCTGCGCAGACGGTTCACGCATTGCATGCCCAGGGAGCGGGGCCGGAAGAAATTGCCGCCACCGGACAGATGGCGGCGCTGATCGAGCGCCTAGTGGCCGCATTGCCCGGAGATTTGCGTCAGACCTTGACGCTTTCTGCGATTGAAGAATTGAGCTCCACTGAAATTGCCGATCTCCTGGGAATTCCCGAAGCTTCAGTGCGCACGCGGTTGCTCCGCGCCCGTGAGCTGCTGAACAGAAAGCTCCGCAACCTGCTGGAGAAGGAGCATGGCTGACAGAAAAGAATTGAAGTTTGTGGATGATTTGCTTGCCGCTTCGCTTCGGCGTTACGCGCCGCCGGAGCCGCCGGAAGCGTTTGCGCGGCGCATCCTGGCCGGGATGCGCACGAAGGAGCACCGCCGGGCTTACCGCACCCGGGTCTGGGTGCTTTCCGCCGTTGCGGTCGGGCTGCTGATCGTCCTGGGCGCGGTGACCATCTTGCGGCGCGTCACCACGCGCGTCGCTTCGCCCGCCCGCCCAGCGACCGCCGGCGCGCAACCCGCCTCCGCTCCTCCCGCGACACTGGCGAAGGCGCCCAAACCTCCGGCGCGAGCCGCGAAAAGACTTGCCGTCGCGCAACTGCGTCCGGCGCAGTTTCCCACGCCCGAACCGCTTTCCAGGCAGGAAAAGCTGCTACTGGCCTATGTGCGGAATGCTCCCCGCTTGCCAGAGGGGAAGGCGAACCAGCAGCCGGACGCAGAATTGCAGATTCTGCCTCTGACGATTGCACCTTTGAAGATCAAAAGTCTGCCGGTGACCGGCGACTGAAAGTAAGGTGGGGAGTATGCGCAAACGAGTCTCAATCTACTTCGCACTACTTCTGGCCGTGACGGGCACGAGCGGTGCGATTTGCTTGGCGGGTCAAGCGCCCACACCTGCCGCCCAGACCAAAGAGGCGGCGCCGCCGAAGTCGGCCGCAGTTTATCGCCTGACATTCGTGGTTCGCGAGCTTCAGGGTGACAAGCAACTGAATTCGCGCGAATTTACCGCGTCCGCTGAAGACGGGGAATGGGCAAGAGTGCGCGTGGGCAACAGCGTGCCTCTTAAGTCGAGGCAGAACAAGTTTACCTATCAGGACGTGGGAATTAACATTGACTGCCACGTGATGAAACGGGAGAAGGGTTTGCTGATTGATATGAGATTCGACTCGTCAAACTTCGTGGCGGAGAGTGGTGCGGAGGCGACAGAGCTGCCGCTCATTCGCCAGTTCCGTTTCTCCGGCCAATCGTTGCTGACTTTGGGCAAGCCCGCGGTCGTCGCCAAGCTCGACGACGTGGCAACTAACCACCGCTACGAGATCGAAGTGACGGCGGCGCGAACTCCTCCCGCCACCGAGTGATAGCGCGCCTCTTTGCCTGCCGTCTTTTTTCCTGAAGCTGCTGCCGGGGGAGAGGTTTATAATGGCTGCTTACGAAAGGGGGAAATGACGATGGCAACAGCAAAAACCTCCCCTCAGTCCGCGCGGGCCGCAGGCCCCCACATGACGGAGCGAGTGAGGGAGATTTTGAGTTGGTACGAAAGCGACAATCCCGGGACCAAGACCAACTTGGCGCGGCTGCTCAACCACGGCACGCTGGCGGGCACCGGCAAGCTGGTGATTCTGCCCGTGGACCAGGGCTTTGAGCACGGTCCGGCGCGCAGCTTCGCGGTGAATCCCGCCGGATACGACCCCAACTACCATTTCGAGCTGGCGCTCGCGGCGGGTTGCAACGCCTACGCGGCGCCCCTGGGTTTTCTGGAAGCCGCGGCGGCGCGCCACGCGGGCGAGGTGCCGCTCATCCTCAAGCTCAACAACCACGACGTGCTGCACGACGAGAAGGATCCGCTCTCGGCGGTGACGGCGAGTGTCGGCGACGCGCTACGCCTGGGCTGCGCGGCCATCGGCTTTACCATCTATCCAGGCTCTGCGCACTCGCGCACCATGTACGAGCAGTTGCGCGGACTGGCCAAGGAAGCCAAGGCGGCGGGGCTGGCGGTGGTGGTCTGGTCTTATCCGCGCGGCACATCGCTTTCCAAGGAAGGAGAGACGGCGCTGGACGTGGTGGCCTACGCCGCCCAGATCGCCGCGCAACTGGGCGCCCACATCATCAAGGTGAAGCTCCCCAGTGAGCACCTGGAGCAGGCGGCGGCCAAGAAGGTTTACGAGAGCACCGCCGTGCCGCGCGCGACGCAAGCCGAGCGCGTCCGCCACGTCGTGCAGTCGGCCTTCGACGGCCACCGCATCGTCATCTTTTCGGGCGGCGCCAAGAAGGACAGCGACGAGGCCGTCTTCGACGACGTGCGCGCCATCCGCGACGGCGGGGGCTTCGGCTCCATCATCGGCCGCAATTCCTTCCAGCGGCCCAAGGAGCACGCCCTCAAGTTCCTCGGTACGGTGATGCAGATCTACGCCGGCGAGGTGAAGTAATCCACTTCCGCGAACATCGGACGAAAAAGGCGGGACCGTGGTCCCGCCTTTTTTGTTGAAGCGATGCGGCCGGCTGCGTCTAGTCTTTGGGGAACCGCTGTCCGCCGCGCGGCGAGTAATGGGTAAGCGCCGCGTCGAGGGGCCGGGCGGCGGCGGGGCTGGCCGTGCCGTGGAAGAGGATTTCCTTGGCGCTCAGGTCGCGCCCGTAGATGTCCTTGTTGGAGTCGCCGTCGTTCTTGATGACCTGGCCTTCCAGCGAGACGCCCGCGAAGGCACCGCGCGAGCGCGAGTAAGTGAGGATTTCGCTTTGCAGCAGCACGCCCGTGGAAGCGCCGGCAGTACGTCCCACCGGTCCGCCCGCCGCCGAAGCGTCGGCGCCCAGCTTGGTGTGGCCGGCCACAAATTTCTCCGCACCCGCGGGGTTCATGATCAGCACCACAAAGTCCGTGGACGATCCGCCGATTTGCAGTCCGATGCTCGGCCCGCCCATCTCAAACATCCAGGGCGCGCCCCAGGCGCCGTTGCCGCCCCGGCGGCAGACCAGCGCGCCTTTGCCGGCGCTCCCGCCGATGCCGAAGGCGAGCTTCTTGTACGACGGCACCACCGCCACGCAGACGGCTTTGCTGAGCAGGTCGGTGGGGATTCCCTGTTCCGGGGTCTTCATGATCTCGTTGAGCACTTGCGCGGATTTCTCCAGCCGCTGGGCGGCCTTGTTGGCTCCTGCGGCGGGCAGCGCCGCGAACGTCAGGGCGAATAGCAGAACGGCACTCAAATATTTCATCTCGTGCTCCTTGGGCGGGCCGTGGCCCGCGTGATCTCTTTCCCTTTCGACGGGAGACCCCATTTTCCCATATATCTATCTCCGAAGCGCGGGAAACGTGCGGGGTTGCTTTTCAGCGCCGGCGAGGAGGCTTGCCGCGCCCGCCGCCCCTCGGCTAGACTGGCTTTTTAGCGATGCGTGCCATGGTGCTGGAAAAACCGGCGGCGGCGGAGCAAGAGCCCCTCTGCGCGCGCGAGCTTCCCGAGCCGCAACCCGGCCCCGGGGAGGTGCGGATTCGCGTCCGCGCCTGCGGCGTTTGCCACACCGACCTGCACACCGTGGAAGGCGACCTGAAGTTGCCCCGGCTGCCGCTCATTCCCGGCCACCAGGTGGTGGGCGTGGTGGAAGCGGCGGGAGAGGGCGTGCGCCAGCTAGGAGTCGGCGAGCGCGTGGGCGTCGCCTGGCTCCACTGGGCCTGCGGCGAGTGCGCGGACTGCCGGCGCGGCCTCGAGAACCTCTGCGCGCGCGCCCGCTTTACCGGCCTCGACGCGGACGGCGGCTACGCCGAAGCGCTGGTGGTGCCGGAAGCGTTCGCCTATCGCCTGCCGGAGGGTTTTTCCGACCTGGAGGCGGCGCCGCTGCTCTGCGCGGGCATCATCGGTTACCGCTCGCTGCGCCTGTCGGGCGCGGTGCGCGGCGCGCGCTTGGGGCTTTACGGCTTCGGGGCGTCGGCGCACATCGTCCTCCAGCTGGCGCGCCACCTGGAGATGGAAGTCTCGGTCTTCACGCGCTCGGAAGGGCATCGCCGCCTGGCGAGCGAACTGGGCGCGCGCTGGGTGGGAGGCGCCGCGGACGCCCCTCCCGCGCCGCTCGACGCCGCCATCATTTTTGCGCCCGCCGGAGGCCTGGTGCACGATGCGTTGCGCTCAACCCGCCCCGGCGGCACGGTGGCGCTGGCGGGCATCAGCATGAGCCCCGTCCCCGAAACCCCGTACGAACTCCTCTACCACGAGCGCACCCTGCGCAGCGTCGCCAACAGTACCCGTCAGGACGCGCGCGAGCTGCTGCGCCTGGCGGCGGAAATTCCCGTGCACACCAAGGTTCGAACCTACCGGTTGGAGAAAGCCAATCGGGCGCTCCAGGACCTGAAGCACAGCCGCATCGACGGCGCAGGCGTGCTGACGATTTGAATGGCAGGGTGCTACGAGGATTCTTCCGCCGGCTCGTTCTTGCGCCGCGACGGAGTCTTGCGCGTGCGCTTTGAGGTGCCGCGGGCGGGGCGCTTCTTGCGCGTGCGGCGCGCGGGCGCTTCCGCCGGCTTTTCCTCCGGCGACGGTTCCAGGTCGGGGACTTCGATCGATTCCACCACTTCCAGAGGCGCGTCCACTTCCACGGCCGCCAGCTCTTCCATCTCCGCGGTGGGAACTTCCGTCTCCGCCGGGGCCGGCCCGGTGCCGGCGGCGGCCTGCTCGGCGTCGAGAGCGGCCGGGAAGATGCGCAGCGCGCCCTTGCGGTCGCGTTGCAGGCGCAGCAGGCCGTCCTTCTGCGCTTCGTGCAGCAGGTCGACCACCCGCCGGAAGCCGTACTGCTTTTCGTCAAAATCCTTCTCCACGCTGCGCAGCCCTTGCACCACGTGGCGGAGATAGAGGGGTCGATTGGGAGCCTTGGCGGAGGCGGCGGCGAGCGCCTGGCGAAGCAGCGCCAGCGCCTCCTCGCGGCGCACCGGGCCTTCCACGGTTTCGCCGGCGGTTTCGCCGGCCGGCGCCTCGGCGGTCTCCGCGAGGGCTTCTGCTTCGCCGGCCGGGGCGGCGCTTTCCTCCTGGTCGGTCTCGACTTCGCTCACCAGGTAGGTGTTGTTCACGCGGCGCAGGCGGAGCAAATTCGCTTCCGCCATCTTCTGCACGAATTCCAGAAACGACCCGGCGCCGTAGTCGCGTTCGCTGAAGGTAGGGTCGAGCTGCAAGAGGGTGCTCTTGAGCAGGCCGATCTGGGGCGAGACTTCGCGCTCGCCCAGAATCTTGAGCACGCGCTGCAGGTTGGGGAGCGCCGAATTGAGGGGGCGGCTGTCACCGCCGGGGCGCCCGCGCGAGCGCGAGGAGCGCGAAGCCCGCCCACCCTCGGACTTGAGCAGGTTCTCGTAGGCCACAAACTCGTGGCAGTTGCGCTGCAGGATGTTGCTGGTGAAGGCGCGCCCGCCCACCACGATCACGCGCTTGTCGTACTCCTTGAGCTTTTCCACCAGAGCGATAAAGTCGCTGTCGCCGCCCACGATGGCGAAGGCGTTGATGTGCGAGCGGTTGAAAGCCATCTCCAGGGCGTCGAGCGCCAGGTTGATGTCCGCGCCGTTCTTGTCGCCGCGCGGGGTGACGTTGCGCTGCACCAACTGCACGGCGTGCTGGGTCATGCTGCGGCTCTGATCGCCGGCGCGGTGCCAGTCGCCGTAAGCGATCTTGGTCACCACCTCGCCGCGCTCCTTCAGCGCTTCCAGCACCAGCGAGACGTCGAACTCCCGCTTCAGCGTCTCCTTGACGCCGATTTCGATGTTGTCGAAATCGATAAAGACCGCCAGCTTCAAACGCTCTTCACTCACCTGTTGCTCTCCTCCCGGGAGGCGCGCGGCCGGATTCCGGGGTCCCTGCCTCCCTGCAATCCCATCATACTCCGGAAAGGTCCGCCTGTCTGCGGGGCGGGGACGGGGGCCGGCACACCGCCCAGGGTGGAGGATGCGGTCCCACCCTACGCGCCCAGCATATTAGCCGTATAGCGGTTAACTACGGAATGAACAGGCGCGCGAGCAGGGAACTTTCCCTTGAAATCATCCCCGCATGAGCGCAGAATGAGGCCGATAACCGGGCCCGGCGGGGGGAAATCGTCCCCGCCGGAATTGACTGAGGTGAAAACAGGGATGCGTAATTTACAGCGAGGCTTTTCGCTGATCGAGCTTCTGATTGTGGTGGCGATCATCTTGATTCTGGCGGCGATTGCCGTGCCCAACTATCTGAAGAGCAAGATGGCCGCCAACCAGACCTCCGCCGTCGGCTCTCTGCGCGCCATCACCTCCGCCGAAGTCATGTACTCGACCAACTACAACATCGGCTATTCCGCCACGCTCGCGGACCTGGCGCCGCCCACAGGGGGCGCGCAACCCAGCAGCACCGCGGCCGGGCTGTTGGACTCGGTGGTGGCCGGCGGCACCAAGAGCGGTTACACGTTTGTTTACACGGGCACCAACCAGGACGCCAAGGGCTACTATCGCGGCTACATGGTGAACGCCAATCCCACGCGGGTCAACGTGACCGGCAACGTCTACTACTTTGTGGACCAGACCAACGTCATTCGCCAGAACAACTCCCAGCAGGCGACTTCGAGCGATTTGCCGCTGGGCGGGTGATTCCCATCCCTTTTGAAATCCTGAATTCAAAGCGCGAGAGACGCGCCGGGGCGTGAGTGTGCACGGCCGGGGCCTGCAGCGACGAGGCAGGCGGCCAGCAGCCGCGCGACGTTTATGAGCGCTCGAACCTTCATGGCTTGTCCTTTCCCGTGGGTTGGAACCGTGTGCGCCCAGCACCATTAACAAGCGCGCCGGGTCTGGCAACGGGACATCCGCAGGAACTTAGTGCGAGGGGGAGGATTGGCGGGCGAGCGCCAGAGCGCCCTCTACCGGTTCGCGGCGGAGAAGGCTAACGCGGGCGCGCGGGGCGCGGCGGCGCAGGGCGCGCGCAAAACTGCGGCGGACTTCAGGGCTGGAGTGGAAAACTCCTCCCGTGCACACCACGGGCACCGCGCGGCGCGTCCAGTTCAACCGCCGGAGCAGCGCCAGCGCCAAGGCGCTCAAATCTTCTCCCGCCTCTTGCAATAATTGCCCCGCCACCCGGTCGCGCCGCTGCGCCGCATTCACAACCAAGGGAAAGAGCGCGGCCATCTGCTGCGCGTCGAGCGGATGGAGCACAATCTCGGTGATTTTCTTCAGACGCAGAGCGCCGCAGAGGCGCTTGGTGAGTTGGGTGTGCGGGCCGCGGCCGTCGAAATCGTGGAGAGCCGCGGCAACGGCGCGGCTTCCCAGGTCGTATCCCGAGCCCACATCATCGTAGAGCGAGCCCCAACCGCCCGCGCGCTGGACGCGCCCACGCGCGTCGCGGGCGTAGGCGATGGAGCCGGTGCCCGAAATCACGATCACTCCCGGTGTGTTGCCCAGGGCGGCCGCCAGGGCGATGGCGGCGTCGGTCGAGAGCAGATGACGGTGCGCGGGAATATGGTGCCGCAGCCAGGAAGAGATTCGGCGATGGACGGGCGCGCGGTCCACGCCCGCCAGACCCACCACCACGGCCTGTAGGGGCGGGTTTCGTAGTCCGCCCCTCCGTGAGGTCGATCGCGCAGCGCCGCCCTTCAGGGCAACACGACGAAGGGAAGCTGCCGGGCTAGAGCCCTGCGCTACGGCCGCGCGCGCGGCGCGCAGAATCTCGCGCTGGCAGGCCGCAAAACCTACCTTGATGGGGTTGGAAGGTCCGGCCGCGGCGCGGCCGACCACGCGCCCTCGCTCATCGGCCAGCCAGGCCGTGGTGCGCGTGCCGCCGCCGTCAATGCCGAGGAAGAAGGGCATGCCACTCGCGGGATGGGGATTCCGCCGCTACTCCTGCACCGAGACCACCTGAAGGATTTCGTCGAGGGTGGTCCAGCCGTTTTCGAGCAGCCAGATGGAGTAATCCTTCAGCGTCTTCATGCCGAAGCCCACGGCGGTCTCGG
Source organism: Terriglobia bacterium (assembly GCA_046704985.1). Taxonomy (GTDB): domain Bacteria; phylum Acidobacteriota; class Terriglobia; order UBA7540; family UBA7540; genus JBJKQV01. The sequence continues at coordinate 695 of JBJKQV010000261.1, read as the reverse complement.
TGATGCTCTCGGCGCGGGCGCCGGAAGCGACCATGCGCCGCAGCTCGGCGTTCATGCGCATCACTTCGTAGACGCCCACCCGCCCCTTGTAGCCGGTGAAGGAGCACTTTTCGCAACCCTTCTGGCGGTAGTAGGTGAGGCCGGGAGAGTGCTCGACGCCCAGGTAGCGGAGCGAGAGCTGGTCGGGCGCATAAGGCTCCTTGCAGGACTGGCAGAGGCGCCGGGTGAGGCGCTGGGCCATGACGCCCACCGTCGAGGAGGACATCAGGAAGGGCTCGACGCCCATCTCGCCCAGGCGGGTGAACGCGCCCGCCGCGTCGTTGGTGTGCAGGGTGGTGAAGACCAGGTGGCCGGTGAGGGCGGCCTCGACGGCGATCTTGGCGGTTTCCTTGTCGCGCGTTTCGCCCACCAGGATGACGTCGGGGTCCTGGCGGAGGAAGGCGCGCAGGATGCGCGCGAAGTCGAGCCCGATGTCCTTGTGCGCCTGCACTTGGTTGATGCGCGGCAGGTCGTACTCGATGGGATCCTCGGCGGTGGAGATGTTGACGTCGGGGTCGTTGATCTCGGCGAGCGCGCTGTAGAGCGAGGTGGTTTTGCCGGAGCCGGTAGGGCCGGTGACGTAGATGATGCCGTAGGGCTGGCCGATCATGTCGCGCACCACGTTGAGGACGTCGGTGTGCAGGATGAGCTTGTCC
>JBJKQV010000260.1:0-5064 GCA_046704985.1 Terriglobia bacterium | reverse complement strand
GCGTAGGCCTTTTCACATTGACGGGCGGCGTCGTCGGGCAAGCCGGCGTAACGGTAAACGTAGCTCAAGCTGAATTGAGCCTCGGCGCTGTCCGGCCGGCGCCGAGCAAGATCCTGCGCTTCATCGTAAGCGCCGTTCAAGTCGCCCTTTTCGGTGCGCAGAACCATCAGGTCGGCTGCCGCCTGGACCAAATTGGGATCCAGCGCCAGCGCGCGCTCGTTTTGCGACTCGGCGGCAGCATATTTCCCCTCGTAATAATTGCGCAGCGCCAGCGAGCTCCAGGCCGGAGCATAAGAAGGATCCAGTTTGACGGATTGTTCCAGCATCGTGATCGCCTGCTGGTTGGGGCTGGGATCGTGTCCGATCGCCAGGCTGTGAAGATACAGGTTGTAAGCCTGGTCGTTCTGGGGATGCGAGCCCGACAGCATCGCTGCGCTCGACGCGCCGAGCAGCGGCAGCAGGCCCTGCTCGACGCGCGCGGAAATCTGCTGCTGAAGGCCGATGAGGTTCTTCATCGGCCCGGTCACGGTGTCCTGCCACACCACGCGATTGGAAGCCACATCCACGGCTTCGAGCGTCACCTGAACCTGGTCGCCGTCGTGCAGGAAGTGGCCGGTAATGACATCGGTGACGCCCAGCTGCTTTCCCGCTGCCTGCGGGTCGTAATCCGTTCCCGCATACTTGCGCGTGGCGGCGAACGGCCGGATGGCGAGCGCGGGGGAGTGGCTGAGCGTGGTCGAGATTTCGTCCGAAAGCGCGAAACTCAGGAAGCCCGCGTCCTTGTCCGAGGCGATGTTCTGAAGCGGGAATACGGCCACGGATTTGGGCCCGGATTGCGCCGCGGGCGCCGCGCTTCGGTGCAGAGCCCGCCAGGCAACCGCCGCGCCCAGAGCGGCAGCAAGGGCTATCCCCGCGGCAACCCACGGCCAAACCTTTCGCCGCGCGGCGGGCGCGGCGGCCACCGCTCCGCTCGCCGGCGTTGCCGCGGAGGTGGCCCAGTCCGTGGAAGACGCCGCGGCCGCCATCCTGCCTGAATCGACGTCGCGCTTCAGCCGCTTCAGCGCGGCGTTCAGGTCGGAAGCCGTCTGCGTGCGCAGCTTGCGGTCTTTCTCCAGGAGCTTGCCGATGAGCTGCTCGAGCGGCGGCGGAATCTCCGGGTTCACGCGCGTAGGGGGCGGCGGCGTGCGGTTGAGGATCGCGTCAAAGACCACCGCCGTGGTGTTGCCGGGAAAAGCTTGGCGCCCCGTCGCCATTTCGTAGAGGGCCACGCCGAAACTGAAAAGGTCGGTGCGCGTGTCGAGCTCTTCGCCGCGCGCCTGCTCGGGAGACATGTAGGCCATCGTCCCCATCGCCACGCCCGGGCTGGTGACAAATTCCTCCGGCGCCGTCGCGGTCGGCTGCGCGGTTGCCGCCGTCGCTCCCGGCATCCCGCGCGGTCCGGAGGTGAGCTTGGCCAGACCGAAATCGAGGATCTTGGCCTGGCCGCGACGGGTGATGAAGATGTTGGCCGGCTTGATGTCGCGATGCACGATCCCTTTTTCGTGCGCCGCGTCCAGCGCGTCGGCAATCTGGATCGCCAGCTCCAGCGCCTGTTCGAGGGGCATGGGCTTGCCGCCAATCGCGTGCTTGAGGGTCTGCCCCTCGAGCAGCTCCATGGCGATGAACTGCCGGCCGTCGGCTTCGTCAATTTCGTAGATGGTGCAGATGTTGGGATGATTAAGGGCGCTGGCGGCGCGCGCCTCGCGCTCGAAGCGTTCCAGCGCCTGCGGATCGCGCGCCAGTTCGTCGGGCAGAAACTTGAGCGCCACGTGCCGGCCGAGCTTGGTGTCTTCGGCGCGATAGACGACACCCATTCCCCCGCCGCCAAGCCTCTCGAGAGTGCGATAGTGCGAAATCGTTTCGCCGGCCAAAATGCTGATCCTGGTGCGGTGCCCTATGGGATTTCAAAACCTTGAACGTATCTTAGACTGTCGGCGCGAGGGTTGCAATGCGCTAGTCCAGCCGCGTGATGCGCTCGGCGATCCAGAATTCGCCGGGTTCGGAGCGGGTGCGCAGCGCCAGGGCGTGCACCAGCAGCTGGACGTGCAGGATATCGATCAGCGTCCCCAAGCCCAGGTCCACGCTTTCGACGGGGATGCGGCGCACGTTGGTTTGGCACTCGCCGGGCAGGTCGGAGAAGAGCAGCACGCGCCCGCCGTGGCGGCGGATGTCCTGGGTGAGCTTGAGCAGGTAGCGCGCCATCTTGCCGCGCCGCGCGAAGAGAATGTAGCGGTGCGCGGGGTTGACAATCTCGATGGGGCCGTGGCGGAACTGCGCGGCGCTGATCGGTTCGGCGGCCACGCGCGCCACTTCCTTGAACATTTGCGCTCCCTGGTAAGCCGAGGCCAGGTCCGCGCCGCGCGACATGAGCGCCACGTAAGGCGGCTCGCCGAGAAATTCCACGCTCGCGGGCAGCGTCAGGTGGCGGCGCTCCAGCACCCGCTCCTGGGCTTCGGCGGCCTTGCGAAGCGTGGCGGTGAGGGGGCGCAGGGGCTTGCCCGCCAGGGCGTGCGCCAGGTACATCAATGCCGCCACCGCACACATGTAGGTGCGCGTCGAAACGCTCTGCTGGCGCCCCGCCATCATGGGCAGCAGAAAATCGGCGCGCTTGGCCAGGGGGCTCGACTCCACGTTGACCACCGCCACCAGCGGCATCCCCTTGGGCATCACGTCGAGCAAGTGCACGATCTCGCCCGTCTGTCCCGACTGCGATACCACCACCAGCAGCGTGTCGGGCTTCAGAACCTTCAGGTGCTGGTGCGCCAGCTCCGCCGTCTCCCAGACCAGCGTGCGGATGCCCAGCGAGGTTAGAAAGGCCTGAGCGGGGTAGGCGGCAAACAGCGACGAGCCCATGCCCGTCAGCACCACGGTGGGCGGCCCGTGCTTCAGGCACTTGCGCAGCGCGGCGCCGGGGATGGCCCCCGGGCTGGCGTAGTACTTCCGCAGTCCCGCCAGCGCCGCCGGCTGTCCCACTACTTCTTCCATCATCGTGGTCATAGGTTCCACCTTGAGGCAAGGCGCCGGCCGTGGGGGCATGCCGCCTTTACGTGTCCAGGCAAGCTTCCTCCACCAGCACCGCGTGCAACGCGCGCGGGCCGTGCACGCCCTTGATCAGAATCTGCTCGATGTCGGCGGTGCGGCTCACCCCGGTGACAAATACCACCGAGCGGCCGGGGCGCGCGCCTTCGGCGCCGGGCAGGGGCAGCCGCTCCAGCACCTCGTCGAGCGACGCCAACAACTGCGCGCGGCGATAGAGCGCCACGTGCGTGGGAGGAGCCAGCGAGGCGAGCTGGCTGCCTTCGCTGGCACTGGTCAGCACCAGGCTGCCCGTTTCTGCCAGCGCCCAGTCCACTCCTGAAATGCCCGCCGGCGCGGCAAAGCACGCTTGGCGGTAAGACTCCGGGTCGGCGGCGCCCGCTTCTGTCCAGACGACAGGCGCAGCGCCCCAGGCGCGCAGCTTCTCTTCCAAGCCCAGCCGCGCGAGCAGGGGGTTGCGCGTCAGCACCACCGGCGCGCCCGAGGCTTGGCCCAGTATTTTGAGCAAGATAGCCTGCAGTTCCTCCGCCGAAGCTGCGCGGTGCGCGCACCCCGAAACCTTTCCTAGCTCCTCTTCGAACTTGCTGAGCAATTCCTGAGAAGGGATGGGAGGCATGGCGCCTTCCACGCGAGGGTGGGGCAGGAGGGGAGGGGTCGCGGCCGGGGACTCGTGCCCCAGGGCCTTGCGGATTCGCAGCAATATTTCCTGGCGGTCCGACACTAGACAAATCTCCCAGCTTCCTGTATAGTCTACGGCGATTTCAGCGGGATTTTACCACGGCTTCACGGTTGTTCCTCACAAGTTCAACAAAAGAAAGCCGATCCTGCACGACAATTTTTCGATATTTTGTGCAACCTTCATCACTCCTAAACCATCCGATGATGGGCGGGGAACACGGGTTCCAGTATCCGGTTTTCCCGCAAATGAAGCAAAGGATATGTCCATGCCCACGTTGGTTAAGACGCGTAAGAACCCCTACCGCGAGCTCCTGCTGAAGAAGCGGGATGAGCTCCTGGCCTCGGCGCGGCGCGATCCGGATGCCTTGTCGAACAGCATTCGCACCGCGGACGAAGATGAGTTCGCAGCCAAGGCTGCCGACCAGGACGTAACGGCGGCGACCATGGAAGTGCGCTCCAGGATGCTGCGAGAGATCGACCGCTCGCTCCGCCAGATGGTGGACGGGTCTTACGGCATCTGCGAAGGGTGCGGCGAGGAAATCTCGCCCGCGCGCCTCAAGGCCGTTCCCTGGGCGAGGTACTGCCTCGCCTGCCAGGAAAAGCGCTCCCGGAACTAAGTCTCCTTGACAGCTTTCGCCTGCTGTGTGACCGGAGGGGCGAAGTGTGCCTTCGCACCGCGGCCGCCGAGCGGGTGTCTCAGCGCGGGGGCTTTTCCGGCGGCGGAGCGGAAGCCACTTCTCCGGAGTGCTGGGCGTAACGCTGCTGCACCACGAGCAGGTAGTGAATGCCGGAAGCGACGGTGAAGGTGGCGGTCGCGTAGACGCACACCAGCACCACGGGGCGGGCGAGGAGCGGCAAGCTCACCTGCGATGCGACCGCCACCAGCACCATCAGCACCTGCATCACCGTCGAGGCCTTGCCCAGGCGCGTGGGGCGGAAGGGCCGGTAGCCGACGATCAGGCTGATGAGCAGCGCGGTGACGATGATGCCCACGTCGCGGCTCAGCACCAGAATGGTGAGCCACCAGGGCAGGGCGCCGCGAAAGGCCAGGATGATGAACGCCGTGGCCATCAGCAGCTTGTCGGAGATAGGGTCGAGCGCCACGCCCAAGGGCGTTTCCTGGTGGAAGTGGCGCGCCACCAAACCGTCCACGACGTCGGAAAGCGCCGCCAGCAGCAGAATCCCCAACGCCGCCTCGTAGCGCCCGTCCATTTCCAGAATCGCAAACAGCGGAATGAAAACCAGCCGCAGGATGGTGATCTGATTCGCGGGGGTCAACGTGCGCGAGGCCATGTTCTTTCCGCCAATATA
>JBJKQV010000259.1:0-5861 GCA_046704985.1 Terriglobia bacterium | reverse complement strand
CCGTTGACGTTTTTCAAAAAGCGAATCGTCCCCCCCACGCCGCCCTCGTTGGTGAAATTCTCCTTCAGAGCGGCGGGCGTGGTGCACGGCTCGTCGAGCACCGTACCCACCAGCGACCAGGTGCCGGAGCTGATGAAAGCCCAGTCGTGCCCGGCGTCGGGAATGCCGGCGACGGCGGCTCCCGTGTCGTGGCAGGCAGGGGCGACCACCTGCGTTGCCTGGAAGCAGGGCAGCGAGGCGACGCCGACGGCCAGCGGCCCCAGGCGGGTGCCCGGCGGCACCACGCGCGGCGCAAGAGCGAGGTCCAGACCCGCGGCGGCAAAAATCTCGTCGCACCACTCTCGCGTGCGTGCCCCGAGAAGCTGCGTGTGCGTCGAATTGGTGTATTCGGAGACCGCCGTACCCAGCCTCAGCCCGCACAGGTGGTGCATCATGTACTCGGGAATGTTGACCCAGCCCGCGCCGGCATCCAAGCCGTCGCGCCGGTCGGCGTAGAGCTGGTAGAGGGTGTTGAAGCGCAGGAACTGAATGCCCGTCAGCTCGTAGATGCGCTGGCGCGGGATTCGCTCCCAGACTTGAGGCATAGTGTTTTCGGTGCGCGGGTCGCGGTAACAGAAGGGGTCGCCCAGCGGACGGCCCGCCGAGTCCACGCGCACGTAATCGATCGCCCAGGCGTCCACGCCCACCGACTGGATGGAGTCGTCAGGCGGCAGCAGCTCCGCCGCGCGCTTCAGCCCTTCCTCGGCGCCCGCCGCGAGCTTGGCCCAGTTCCAGTAGAGGTGGCCGCCCCGCTCCTCGGGACCGTTCTCGTAGCGGTGCGCCAACCGGACGCGCGCCGTGGTTCCGTCCCAGGAGCCCAGCGAAACGCGGCAGCTTCCTGCTCCCATGTCCACAGCCGTACAGTGAAGTGTTTTCATAGGTGTGCCCTGAGATTCTATCGGAGAAACGCTTCCTTTAACCCGCCGTCCACGGGCACCAGGTGCCCGGTGGTGCAGCGCGCGCGCTCGCCGGCCAAGAACAGAATCGTTTCCGCGCAGTCGCGCGGGTCGATGGCGGTTTGCGTCAAGGTGCGCGCCGCGTAAAAGCGCGCCAGCTTCGCGCGCAACTCTTCGGTCGGCTCGTCGGCGGAGTGCTCGATCTTGTATTTCTCCAGCGACGCCAGCACGCGGTCGCGGGGAAACATGGTGGAACCCTTGACGACCGTGGCGGGACAGATGCCGTTGACGCGCACGCGCGGCGCCAGCGCCAGAGCCAGCTCGCGCACCAGATGGCTGATCGCCGCCTTGCTGACGTCGTAGGCTTCGCTGCCCGCTTTGGGCACCACGGCGTTGGCCGAGCTGGTCAGGACGATGGCGCCGGGCAGATCCTGGTCGGCAAAGATCTTTCGCGCTTCGTCGGCCAGCAGGTAGTTGCCGGTCACGTTGACGTCCAGGGTTTGCCGCCACTGCTCGTCGGAGATAGCGCCGTCGGCAGAGGAAGGATACATCGCCGCGGTGTTGATGAGGACGTCGACGCCACCATAGGCCTCGATTGCTTGTGCGAGCGCCCGGCGAATCGAGTCGCGGTTGCGGATGTCGAGCTCGACCGAGGCGGCGGCTTCCGCGCCGGCCGACTTGCGGACCGATTCGAGGGCCGCCCGGGCGGCGGCGGCATCGCGGTCGCCGATCACCACGTGCGCGCCTCGGCCGGCCGCCATCAGGGCCACCTCGCGCCCGATGCCCGCGCCCCCGCCGACGATCATCATTACCTGGCGGCTGAATTCCTTTTCGGGCGGGCGGCGGCGCAGTTTGGCTTCCTCCAGCGCCCAGTATTCGATCCCAAAGGCCTGCGCGGGCGGCAGGGCGACGTAGTTGTTGTGGACCTGAAAGGATTCCGAAGGCGCAGCGGCGCCCGCCTGCGGCAAGGGGTTGGGGGCGGGCCCGCTGCCCAGCGCCGTCGCGCCCTCCATGACGTGGATGGCGTTGACGTAGAACTCCCCGGTGACGCGCGCCTCGGGCTTGTTCTTGCCGAAACTGAACAGCCCCACGCCCGGCACCAGCACCACGGTGGGATTGGGATCGCGAAGCGGCGGCGAGTCGGGCCGCGCGTGCGCGTGGTAGTAAGCCTCGTAGTTTTTGCGATAAGCGCGCAGGGATTCGTCGAGCGCCTGGCGCAACTGCGCGGGAGTGTCTTTCGCGGGGTCCCAGGGGACCAGCAGGGGGCGGATCTTGGTGCGCAGGAAGTGGTCGGGGCAACTGGTGCCCAGGTGTGCGAGTTGCGGCGCGTCCTGGGAGTTGACGAAGCGCAGCACCTCGGGCAGATCGGTGAAGTTGCCGATCAGGCGGCGATTTTGCGAGACGCGCCCGCGCAAGTATGGAAAGAGGTCGGCGGAAACCGCGCGGCGGTCGTCGCGGGTCGCGTGGCGCGCACCGCCGAACAGCTTGGCGGCGCCTTTCTCCAGGTGCTCGTTCACGAACTGGCCGAGCTGGTCGATGACTTGCAGCGTGTTGAGATAACACTGGCGCTGGGTCTCGCCCCAGGTGAACAATCCGTGGCCGCCCAACACTACGCCGTCGGCCTGCGGGTTTTCTTCCACGGCGCGGCGCAGCATCATGGCCAGCTCGAAGCCCGGACGCTGCCAGGGAATCCACGCCAGGCGGTGGCCAAAGCGCTTGTTGAACTCCTCCAGCTTGGCGCGGCCGTTCGCCGAAGCTGCGAGCGCGATGCCCCAGTCGGGATGCAGGTGATCGACGTGGGGGAAGGGAAGGAAGGAGTGCAGCGGCGTGTCGATGGACGCCGCCGTGCTGTTCACCCCGAACGCGCAAAGGGGGTAGAACTCGACCATCTCGTCCTCGTGCTCGACGCCGCGGTAGCGCTTTTCGAGCTCGCGGATTTTGTCGAGGTAAAGGGTGGCAAAGCCCCGGCGTTGGATGCTGCCCAGGTCGCCGCCGCTGCCCTTGACCCAGAGCACAGGTTTCTCCTTGCCGTCCAGCGGGTCGGTTTGAGGAATCTTGGAGCTGGTATTGCCTCCGCCGAAGTTGGTGATGCGGTGGTCGGCACCGAGCAAGTTCGAGCGGTAGCGCAGGAGCTCGGGTTCATCGAGGTTGCGGGCGGCCGCCTCGTCCCAGAGGTCTTTCAGGTGCTTGAGGGGGCGCGCCCCTTGCGTTTCCTTCATCGCTTCCTCGTCGTGGGCTGTAAAAGGGTAGCCTGGGCCGTGCCGCCATGCGGAGTCGGCGGTCTGCTCACGCGTAGCTGCTGCCCGCCTCGGCGCGCCCGGCGCGCTCGCGGGCGATGCGCTCCAGGTAGCCGCTGGAGCGAAACGCCGCCAGGGGATCCTCGGCCAGTCCTTTGGCGCGCCGCCACTCGCGGATGGCGGGGCGCACGTCGGTCGAAAAGGCGTCCTTGTAGAGATTTTCGGCGTCGATCAGCCGCTGCTCGTTGCGCGCCCGGCTGAGATCTTCAAAATTATTGATCGCCGCCTTGGCGTAAAGCTCCTGCGCGGCCATGACCGTCTGAATCATCTCCTCGATCTTGCCTTTCAGGTTGTGGCTCTGGTCCACCATGTAGGCGATGTCGGCGCGCCGGCCGGACTCCCACTCGTAACAGCAGATTTCCGCGAAAATGCGGAAGACCTGGTAGGGGTCTATGGAGCCCAGCGTCAAGTCGTCGTCGGCGTAGCGGCGGTCGTTGAAGTGGAAGCCTCCCAACATGTCTTCGTCGAGCAGCCAGGCGACGATCTGCTCGATGTTTTGGGCCTGGTAGTGGTGCCCGGTGTCGACCAGCACGCGCGCGCCGGGCCCCGCGGCACGGGCCAGAATCAGCGCCATGCCCCAGTCGGCGATGTCGGTATGGTAGAAGGCGGGCTCGAAGGGTTTGTATTCAACCAGCAGCCGCTGGTCCTTGCCCAATGCCTCGTAGGTTTTCTTTAAGCCCTCTGCCATCCAGCGTTTACGGGCGCGGATGTTGGCGGTGCCGGGGAAGTTCGAGCCGTCGGCAAACCACGGTGTGACGTCGCGGGAGCCCAGCGCCTGTGCGACCTTGATGGAGTAAAGAATGTGGGCAAGCGCCTTGCCGCGCACCGCTTCCTGCTCGTTCGCCAGCGACCCGTGCTTGTAAATCTGGTCTTGAAAGACGTTGGGGCTGATGGAGCCGGGGCGCACGCCGTAGCGCTCCGCGAGCTTCAGCACGTCGCCGGTCGCGGTCCCTTCCGGAACGTCCCATTGCACGTGCAGGGCGACGGTCGGGCAGGCGGCCGTAAACTGGTGCACCTGTCCGGCGTCGGCGAACTTTTCTTCCAGCGTTTTGGCGGCGGGTTGCAGGAACTTGCCGAAGCGCGTTCCGGTGTCCGCAAATGCCCAGGAGGGCAGTTCAACTTTCAGGCCGTCCAGGGCGGAAGCGACTTGCTCGGTCAACGAAGATGATGGGCGGGAGCTTTTTGCAGGCATAAGTAAAGTTGAAACCTCCTCCTGAGGGTTGCCGCCTGATGCGCGGGCGAAGACGCGGGGGTTGTTCCCGGTCTGCCGGAAGCTTTGGAGGGCTTCGGGTCCTGGCGGCAGAAGATGCGAATGCCTAGTATAGTCTCTGTCGGGCGGCGGCGCTAGTAGGGTATGATGGAGGGCGGCGGGACGGTCCGGCATGCGGACTTGCCAGCCCACCGGGGGCGGGGAAGTTTCGCGCTCGTGACCCTCAGGGAGCGGGCGCCTTGACACCGCGTGGCGACTAAATTTAGATTATTGACTGGGCGTTCTGCCTATTGAATCAAACGGAAAGGCCCGGCGGCGCCCTTTGCGCCGGAAGGAATGGACTCATGACCCTCGCGCTTTTGGGCGGTACCCCCGTCCGCACTTCTCCCTTTTCTCCCTGGCCCGATTACGACCGGGAAGAGGAAGCCGCGCTGCTTGCCGTGATGCGCAGCCGCCAGTGGGGCGGCTACCACCCGGCGGTCAAGGAACTGGAAGGCGCCATGGCGGAACTTCACCAGGTGCCGCATGCCGTTTCCTGCGTCAACGGCACGGTGGCGTTGGAAGTGGCGCTGCGCGCGGCGGGCGTCGGGCCGGGCGACGAGGTGATCGTTCCGCCGTTCACTTTCGTCGCTTCGGCCACTGCCATCCTGCTTTGCCAGGGATCGCCGGTTTTTGCCGACATCGACCCGGCGACGCTCAACCTTTCGCCGCGTGCCGCCGAAGCCGCCATCACGCCGCGCACCCGCGCCCTGGTGGTGGTGCACTTTGCCGGGCATCCTGCGGACATGGACGCTTTCGAAGATCTGGCGCGGCGCCACAACCTGAAGATGATCGAGGACTGCGCCCACGCACACGGGGCGCGCTGGAACGGAAAGCCCGTGGGCGGTTGGGGCGACGCCGGTACGTTCAGTTTCCAGGCCTTCAAGCTCATCACGGCGGGCGAAGGCGGCATGATCGTCACGCGCTCAGCGGAGATGGCGGAATTTTGCTGGAGTTACTGCAACCAGGGCCGGCGCCCGGGGGGCGGCTGGTTCGAGCACGTGCGCCTGGGCACCAACTACCGGCTGACGGGCTTTCAGGGCGCGGTGCTGTTGGCGCAACTGGCGAAGCTCTCCCACCAGACCGAAATCCGCGCCGCCAACCTTGCCTATTTTCGCCGCCGTCTGGCGGAGTTTCCCGCCTTCACACTGTCGCCCGAGGACGCGCGCGTTGAGCTCAACCCGCACTACCTGATCACCTTCCGCTATCATCCCGAGCACCTGGGCGGTTTGCCGCGCGACCGGGCGCTCGAAGCTTTGCAGGCGGAGGGCATACCTTTCAAATCCGGCTATCCTTATCCGCTCTATCGCAACCCGCTTTTCTGCAAGGAGAACGGGCTGCTGGCACGCTATCCGGGCTGGCACGCCGCGCAGGATTACG
>JBJKQV010000258.1:0-10130 GCA_046704985.1 Terriglobia bacterium | reverse complement strand
GCCTTGTTCTGGTCGTCGGTGGGCGCGATGTAGCCGAGCGCGGCGAACTGCTTGAGCACGGCGCTGGCGGATTCGGGATCCACGCGCATGTCGGTGGGGTGCATACCGCACTCGCCCGGCACGTCCTCCCAGCTCGGGATGCGCTCGATCTTGGGCGTTTCTTCGAACGCCTGCACGAGCACGCGCCCGTCCATGTCCTCGCCGACGGGAAGGCCGAAGAGGGTGAGGATGGTGGGCGTGATGTCCAGCAGCGTCGCTCCGTAGATGCGCTCGTCTTGTTTGAGGCCCGCGCCCTTCATGCAGACGATGCCGAAGCGCCGGTGCTGCACGGCGGGCCCCGCCGGCTCCTTGGGAATGCCCCGCGGGCGCAGGTGGTCGGAATGGAAGCCGTGGTCGGAGCAGATGATCACCGTCGTTTCCGGCCCCGCCAGCTCCAGCAGCGTGTGCAGCATCATGTCGTGGAAGCGGTAGGCGCCGTTGACCACGTCTTTGTAAATCTCGAACTGTTCTTCCGGAATGCCTTCCATGCGCGGGGGATGAAAGTGCATGAAGGCGTGCGAGAAGTGGTCGATGCCGTTGTAGTAGACGGCCAGGAAATCCCACGGTTGGGTTTGCAGAATCCAGGTGGCGGCGGCGTGGATGGAAACGTTTTCAGCCAGCAGCTTGGCGACGATGCCCAGCCGCTTGTCTTCTTTCTGGTCCACCTTGTTGGCCTGGGGGACAAAGGGGAGAATGGCGCCCGCGTCGAGCTCCTGGGGATGGACGCGCATCTCGGCGAGTTGGTCGCGCAGGTTTTCCGGGTGTACGGCGCCGGGGGGCAGCGGCCAGGGCTTGTCGAGCGCCGCGGTGGCCAGCGGATAGAGGTCGGAAACCGAAACGCCGTTGATGGGCTCCGCCGGGTGCCCGCCGAACCACCCCAGCACGTGCGTCTTGTAGCCCTTCTGCGTGAGGATGTTCCAGACAGCCTTCACCTTGCGCGAGGTGCTGGTGACGGGACGCACCCCGCCCGAGTTGGGGTCGGGCTCGGCAAAACCGTGGATGCCGTGCTTGTCGGCGCGCTTGCCGGTGCCGATGGAGTTCCAAAGCATGGGGGAGAGGATGGGCTGCAGGGTGGCGATGTTGCCCATCACGCCGTGGTTGATGAAGTTGTCGAGGGCAGGCATCTGGCCCTGTTCGAGCAGCGGCGTTGCCACTTTCCAATCGGCGGCGTCCCACCCGATCAGCAGGACCTTTTTGGCCAGGGGTTCACTCATTCTCATTTGGACGGCTGCAGTCTGCCTTTCCACTCCGTCAGGCCGCTGCTTGCCTTATCCACCTCCTGCGCCGCGAGGCGGCTCGCGATGCGAACAGCGGGAGCAAGTTTTTGAACAGCAAACTTAATTGGTTGCAGCGAACTTCTTGCGGCGCAAAGCGAAGAGCCCCACCGCGCCCATCGCCAGCAGCGACAGCGTGGACGGCTCGGGAGTATTGGTGGGCTGGGAGCAGGTAGCGCCGCCGGTGGTTTGGCCGGCCAGTATGCCTTCGCCCGCACAACCTTCGAAGGCAAAGCTCGAGATCTTACCGATATCGCCGACTTGCGGATTGTCGGTAACGCTGAGGTGCGCCCAGCCGAAGTAGGACTTAGTTCCGGCGGTGTTGAAGAACTTGAAGCCGAGGTAGCCACTCGTATTCTTCCACATTCCAGTGCTAAACGCATCGCTTGTACGGAGGTGGGAGGAGGTCCCACGGGTGAACCAGAAGAGTTGATTTAACGCCAATATTGAGCGCGGCTGGAAGGTCGCCGAGGGGCCGATCAGTGCGCTCTTGGCAAGGGGCCCCAGCATGACTGCCGCCCCACCAATTCCATTGACTGCCAACGACCCGTACCGGTACCCGGAGACGGAACTCCCCTTTGTGGTCTCGTTGTCCACAAATGAAAGCACCTGGTTGCTGCCGATCGTCAGAAAGGCCGGCGAATTGCCCGGGGACATCGAAATGGGCGTCCCCGTTCCCGTAATGATGTCCGCCTTGGCCGCTGGCGCCAGCGCCAGGACGCCCACGCCGCCCGCCGCCGCCGCGAGGGCATAGACCGCAAGGCGCTTCTCCAACCCTTCCGGAAGCTTGGTTTTCTTCTCTCGTGCTCGTGCTTTGGGCCTCATGGGGCCTCCTTATTCGGAAGTTTTAGAACCGTTCTGGGCGCCCGCTGGAGGCAGGCGCTCTGATTCCGGCCTTTCTGGTTCCTTGATCCGAAGAATCAGTTGCTGCCTGCCAGCTTCTTGCGCCGCAAAGCGAAAAGCCCCACCGCGCCCATCGCCAGCAGCGACAAGGTTCCGGGCTCGGGGGTGTTGGTGGGCCCCTCGGGCGCAACGAAGGTCTTCGGGTCGCCGGGCTCAGCGCAGGCGGGGCCGCCGCTGGTCTGGCCGGCCTGGATGGAAACGTTGGGGCACAGCTCGATGGCGGCTTGGTCCACCTTGGCGAGAATGCCTCCCTTAGACGACGTGCTCACGCTCAGCTTCGCCCAGCCGAAATACGCATTGACCGAACCGGAAATAGAATTCAGGAACCTCAACCCGACAAAGCCAGTGGCCCCGTTTGACCAAGTGCCACTCGCGCTGCCGCCAAAGGACTTACCATAGAGCAAGCCATAAAACTTAAAATTGCCGCTCCCGCCGATGACGTCGCCGGAGGCGAGTTTGAGGATATTTCCACCAGCCAAGCTGCCCGGGCCCAGCATCACGTCTGGGTTGCCATTAGCGGTGCCGGCCAGAAGGCCCATGCCGATGGGTAGATAGCTTGGGTTTATGAACACATGTTCCGAAAATGCAAGTAAGGGGACCCCCGAGCTTGAGAAGGTCTGAAAAGTGTGAGCCGATCCGCCCACCTGAAACGGTGAAGAGGGCGTGTAGGAAATAATGTCAGCTAAGGCCGGCGTGGGCATCGCCAGTGCGCCCGCCAGTCCTGCCCCGGCCGCCGCAGCCGCCAGGGCATAAGCCCCTAAGCGCTTTTCCAACCCCTCCGGGAGCTTGGTTTTCTTCTTTCGCGTTTGTGCCTTGGGCCCCATTTAACATCTCCTTATTTAGGAATTTTGGAATCGCTTCCGGCGCCCGCCGAAGGCAGGCGCTTCGATCTTTTACCGCTGCGAGCCGGCTCGCGGCTCAAACATCGGGAATCCCGAACCTCAGGTGACTCCCGCACTCCAAAACTAGTTGCTGCCCGCGAGTTTCTTGCGCCGCAAAGCGAAAAGCCCCACCGCGCCCATCGCCAGCAGCGACAAGGTGCCGGGCTCGGGGGTGTTGGTGGGCTGGGAGCAGGTGTTGCTGTTGTGCGTCTGACCGGCAGCGATGCCCTCGTTGGGGCAGGTGTCGTAAGCGAATTGCGAGATGGAAGCCGTTTCGCCTGTTATCGCGTCCGCTGTCACCTTCAGGTGCGCCCAGCCGAAGTAGGTGTTGCTATTGGACAAGAACTTGAAGCCCAGGTACCCGGACTGGTTGGCCCAGTTATGGCCCACAGTCTTAAAACCGCCAAAGGTCGCGAAATTTGTGGCGAGTGTTGCACTCTTGAGAAAGCTCGCCGAGGCGCTGATCCAGCTCTCCGCGTAGAGCCGGGCAGCCTGGAGAGGGTGGGAGCCCATAAAGGCCGCTTGGCTTCCGGCTTTGAGGTCAAGGTGGCCGGCGAGGACTATGCCGGACTGTCCGACGGTGGCAGTCAATTTAAGGATCGAGTTACCGTTGATGCTGAGGGTTGTATGACCCTTAGGCCCGACCGTAAGGCTCGGATTCACCACCGTGATGTCGTTGGCCTGGGCGGGAACCGCCATGGCCAGCATCCCGGCGCCCGCCGCCGCAGCGGTGAGAGCATAGACTCCCAGGCGTTTTTCCAATGCTTCCGGCAGCTTCACGCGCTTGCGTGACTTTCTCTTCTTCTCGGCCATCCATCCTCCTGGTGCCTTGCCACCAAGGCACACGGATTTGCTGCTGGCGTGCGGGACAGCGGGAAGCCCTTCCTCTTTCGTGGTAGTTCCTCGGAATGACTCTACCGCGTGGCGGAACACAACCGTAGGCGGTGAACCAGGGTTCCACTACTCACTATGCGGCCGATAAGAAGGCTGTACGACCGATTAAAAAGCCAGAGCGCCCCACCTTTTTTTAGCAACTGACTGGCCAAATTACACAATTAGTTAACAACTGCCAACTCTTTTGTAATGTTATGGTTGAAGAGAATTTCGCGTGTCGGAATGACCGGTCCGTACCAAATGTCGCAAAGCATTGCAACATTGTGTCAGCGCAGCTTCAGCTTTACGTCCTTTGTTTCCAACGAGCTGCCGCCACGAACGGTGCCGCGGCGGCAGGCGTAGATGTGGCTGGGTGTTGGAGTGCGGCAGCCCCGAGCCTTCGGGGCTGTCGCACTCCTGGGGCTTCAAACGAAGAACCGCTTGGCCCCCTTAATCGAAGCTTCGCAGGGCGGCGGACTCATTCTCAAAAGATTCGATGACCGTCAGAAGGCGTGTAATGTCCAGAACCCTCTGAACGGGAGGGTTGAGGTTCAAGAGCTTGAGCTTCCCACCGCGCTTGCCAAGGGAAGCGACTCCCCGCACGATGACCATAATCCCCTGGCTATCGATGAAACTGACGTGGGTGCAATCCAGGAGAAGGGCGAGACACCCGCTGGCGACGGCATGCTGTATTTGCTTGGCGACCTCTTCCGCCGTCGGCCCGACCATCAGACGTTCGCCCGGTTCCAGGATGGTAATCTTCCCCGCTTGCCTGGCCTTGACGCTTGAAGCCATAAGCCTTACGCCTCCCTGCCAGCCTCGCTGGCCGCAACTCGGTTCGCTGCCCTAGGCTCGCCTTCTTTTGGCAAGCTGCTTGGCAGCGAAAAGGAACATCTGCCGGTCAGACTTATCCATCTTTCGCAGTAAGTAGAAAAACTGTTGGTGTTTAGGGTCGACGCGTTCGGCAGGCCTTTCACGCGGACTGACCGTGTCGATGAGGAAAAGCTCATAGAGGGGTGTGTCCAACGCTTTCGCCCATTTCTCCAGCGTGCCGAGGTTGGGGATGGTGTGGCCGCATTCGACGCGCGAGACGTAGCATCTCAAGAGTCCTACCTGCTTTTCGATGTCGCCTTGGGATAGACCTTTCGTCTTTCGGATTTGCCGGAGTCGTTGACCGATGTCCATTTTGCCGTCGCCTCTTGTCGGGGCATGATGCCGGGTGCTGCCTGCCCCGCGGAGCCAAGAAACCCCTTCCCCCAACTCGCGTGCGCTGCCCGACGCATCGCCGCGAACAGGGGTTTCAAGATATTCCGATTAGGTTTGTACTGCCTCCACGGGAGCCCCCCCCGTAGCCCTGCTGATGGGGAGGTATTATAGCACCCCAAAGGCCGGGGCGCGCTATCGCAACAGCGCAGGCCGGTTCACCGCGAGCCGCGCGCGATTTGACGGGCCGGCGTTGCGTTCCAGCGCCGGCTCACCAACCGTTGGCGTTCGTGACCCCTTGCGATTCCCAGAACTGGGCGAAGGTATTCAGGTCGCCGATCCACATATCGGGATAATTCGCCCTAACGTAGTTAATCAGTGCCTGCTCGGCTTGAAAGCGGATTTGGGTATCGATGGGGTGAAGCAGCAGGATGGTGGGCGCGTTGTTGTCGTAATTGAACTTGATCACCGTCTCCCACTGGCTCAGGTAGGTGCTCAGCGAGGTCGAACTGAGCACAGGGTTGGGGTGATCGCCGGAGATGTCCAGCGGGTACTCCATGAGGTGGTAAGGCGTAACCGTGCCGGTGCTTCCGTCCTCATCGAAGAGGGCGAAGGGGAACGAGCCGCGCGTGAGGGCGAGCGCGTAGGTCGAGTCGCGCTGGTAACCGGTGGCGGAAAGCCCTTCGAGCATCAGGATCCTGGGGTAAGTGCCGCTGGGCGCAAGGGGAATGTCCAGGTAGCCGGCGCGGAAGCTGGTGATGGGAGTGTTGAAATCATTTTCGAGGAGCCACTTGCTGACACCCAGCTCTCCGATGACGCTCATGCCCGTGGTGGTGCCCGTGGACGAAGAATACATGGGCTGGTAATTGGAAGCGGTTTCGGAAGGGGGGCTGGTCAGGCTGTAGGGCGCCGAAGGGAAGTCGGGGAAGTGCCCGAAGCTGTGATCTTCGACGTCGAAGCCGTGGCTGAGGGCGTACTGGACGTCGTCCAGCCCCGTGCCGCTGTACATGGCGCCCACCCAGCCGTTGTCGTAGGGGCTGGTGGTGAAGAAGTAGGTGGATTTGATTCCCAGGCTGTCTTCAAAATCCACCCAGGCGGGCATATTTTGATAGGACACCGTGGCGTCCACGTCGTGGGTGATGATGAGCGCCGCGTGATCCCCGCCCGGCGCCCACTGGCGTTCCTGCGGATTGGCGGCGAAGCCTTCGTAGCTGCCCCGCATGAGCATGCGGCAAATGTCGGCGTCGGGAACGATCTCATTGGTGCTTTGCGGCCCCGTGTCGTTGCCCAGCTGTCGCTCGGCGAGCGAAAGCAGCGGGCGCAGCCGCCAGCCGAAAACGTAGGCGTGGCCGGTCGTGCCCCCGCTACTGAGGTCGCACCGGACCACGGCGGAGTAGCCGGTCGTCGAGACGTTGACGCCCGAGACCTGGCCCCAGGTGGCGAGCGACGTGCACGAGCCCGGATCATAGCCGCGCGTAACGTCGTCCACGGGGAAGAACGGCGCCCAGTTGATTTCCGCCGGGTCGTTAATGTACTTCACCAGGGGGAAGGTCGAGGAGTCTGCGGCAGTCTTGTCGAAGCTAAGTGGCCTCTGCTCGCTGCCCGCACTGCCCGCGATATATTCGGCGTAGGTAGTAGAAATGCCCAGTGCGGTCAACAGGCTGGAGACATTGGGTTGCCACAGGTAGAGCGTTCCGCCTCCCTGCACGTAGTTGGTGAGCGCCGTCACGTCGGCGTTGGTCAGGTTCGAGTTGTTCAGCGCGCCCACCACCAGCAGGAAAGGGCTGGTGGTGGGACTGGGTACGCTGGTGACGTCGGTGCTGGGAATGCCCAGCTCCGAAACCAGGTGGTCGGTCGCCAGCACATCTTCCGGCGACGCATAGCTATCTACGTTCTGGGCGCTCCAGTCGAGCACCGAGACCACGGTTCCGGTTTGGGTGATGGTCGGGAGCGCCGGCGGGGCCGAAGTCAACACGCTGCCCGCTCCGCTCCTGGGATAGCTGGGCCAGATGGTGAAAGTCAGCGAGGTGGAGGCGCCGCCGCCCGGGCCCGGGGTCATCACCGTGATGCTGAAGGTTCCCGTGTTGACCAGCAGCGAGGAGGGAATGGTGGCGGTCAGTTGCGTGCTGCTGACATAGGTAGTGGCCAGCGCCGTGGCGTCCCAATAGACCACCGCCTGGCCGGTGAAGTCTGCTCCGCCCACCGTCAGCGTGGTGCTCGAGTCGCCGGCCGTGCCGGCGGTGGGCGAGATGGAATAGAGCACCGGCGCCGGGTTTTGCACGGTAAGGGTGAAACTTTGCTGGGCGTTCGCACCCACGCCGTTCGACGCCGTGAAGGTGAGGGAATACGTGCCCGCCGAATTGGCCGACGGAGTGCCGCTCAGCACGCCCGTGGCCGCAGCGAACGTCACCCCTCCGGGCAGCGTCCCGGTCTCACCCAAGGTCGGCTGGGGATAACCGGTCGCGGTCACCGTGAAGGTCCCGGCCGTGCCCACCGTGAAGGTGGTGCTCGAGGCGCTGGTGATCGCCGTTGTCTCATTGACCGTCAACGTGAAATTCTGCGTGGCGTCCGTCCCCACACCGTTGGAAGCTTTGAGGCTCAGGCTGTAAGTCCCGGCTGTGCCCGCGGCCGGGGTGCCGCTGAGCACGCCGGTTGCCGCATTGAGAGTCACGCCGCCGGGCAGCGCGCCCGTCTCACTGAAGGTGGGCGCCTGGTAGCCCGTTGCGACGGCCGTGAAGGTCCCCGCCGTGCCCACCGTAAAGGCGGTGCTGGAGGCGCTGGTCATGGCGGGCGCCTGGTCGACGGTCAGCGTGAAGTTCTGCGTGGCATTTGTTCCCACGCCGTTGGCGGCGGTGATGGTGAAGCTGTAAGTTCCGCCCGTTCCTGCCGCCGGAGTGCCGCTGAGAATGCCCGCGCTGCTCAGCGTCACCCCCGCGGGCAGCGTCCCGGTTTCCGTGAAGGTCGGCGCGGGATAACCCGTCGCCGCCACGGTGAACGATCCCGCCGTGCCCACCGTAAAGGCGGTGGTGGAGGCGCTGGTGATGGCGGGCGGTTGTTCAACGCTGAGCGTGAAGCTTTGGGTGGCGCCTGTTCCCACGCCGTTGGAGGCGGTGAGGGTGAGGCTGTAAGTCCCGCCCGTGCCCGCAGCCGGCGTACCGCTCAGCACGCCGGTCGTGGCGCTAAAACCAACTCCGCTTGGCAAGGCGCCGCTTTCGCCTAACGTCGGGGTCGGATATCCCGTCGCGGACACCGTAAACGACCCGAGCGTTCCTACCCTGAAGGTGGCGCTCGATGCGCTGTTGATCGCCGGCGCTTGATCGACCGCCAGCGTGAAAGTTTGCGTGGCGTCGCTTCCAATGCCATTCGCGGCCTTGAAGCTGATGCTGTAGGCCCCGCCTGTGCCTGCCGCCGGAGTGCCGCTCAGCACGCCGCTTGCGGCATTGAAGGTCACGCCGCCGGGCAGCGCGCCCGTCTCGCTGAGCGTGGGCGCCGGGTAGCCCGTCGCCGTCAGCGAGAACGAGCCTGGAGTGCCTGCCGTAAAGGTCGCGCTTGAAACGCTGGTGATCGCCGGCGCTTCGTCGACCGTCAGCGTGAAACTCTGCGTGGCGCCGGTTCCCACGCCGTTGGTGGCTTTGATGGTCAGAGGATAGGCCCCGCCCGTCCCCACGGCCGGCGTGCCGCTCAGTACGCCCGCGCTGCTCAGCGCTACCCCGCTGGGCAGCGCCCCGGTCTCAGTGAAGGTTGGAGTCGGATAGCCTCCCGAGGCCACGGTAAACGATCCGGCAGCCCCTGCCGTAAAGGTGGCGCTCGCGGTGCTGGTGATCGAGGGCGGTTGGTTAACGGTCAGCGTAAAGCTCTGGGTCGAGTCCGTCCCCACGCCGTTGGAGGCGGTGAGGGTGATGCTGTAAGTCCCGCCCGTTCCTGCCGCCGGCGTGCCGCTCAGAACGCCCGCGCTGCTCAACGTCACCCCGCTGGGCAGCGCCCCGGTCTCCGTGATCGTCGGCGCGGGATATCCTGTCGCCGCCACGGTAAACGAGCCCGGCGTCCCCGCCGTCAAGGTGGCGCTGGCGGCGCTGGTGATGGCGGGCGGTTGGTTAACGGTCAGCGTAAAGCTCTGGGTCGAGCCCGTCCCCACGCCGTTCGTGGCGGTGAGGGTGAAGCTGTAGCTTCCGCCCGTCCCCGCGGCAGGAGTGCCGCTCAGCGCGCCGGTTGCCGTATTGAAGGTTACGCCCCCGGGCAGTGCGCCCGTCTCGCTGAGCGTGGGCGCCGGATAGCCCGTCGCCGCGACCGTGAATGCCCCTGCCGCGCCCACTGAGAAGGTGGCGCTCGTGGCGCTGGTGATGGCGGGCGCCTGGTCGACGGTCAGCGTGAAGCTCTGCGTTGCATCCGCGCTTACGCCGTTCGAGGCGGTGAGGGTGAGGCTGTAGGTTCCGCCCGTTCCCGCTGCCGGCGTGCCGCTGAGCACGCCCGTAGCCGCATCGAAAGTCACTCCACCGGGCAGCGTCCCGGTTTCGCTCAAGCTGGGCTGGGGATAGCCGGTTGCCGTCACAGCGAAAGTACTCGCAGCGCCGACCGTGAAGGTGGCACTGGCGGAGCTGGTTATCGCCAGCGCCTGGTTGACCGTCAGCGTGAAGGCTTGGGTCGAGTCCGTCCCCACGCCGTTGGACGCGGTGTTGGTGAAGCTGTAGGTTCCGCCCGTTCCCGCCGCGGGTGTCCCGCTCAGAACGCCCGCGCTGCTCAGCGTCACGCCGCCGGGCAGGGCGCCGCCTTCGGTGAAGGTTGGAGCGGGATATCCCGTGGCGGTTAGCGCAAACGAGCCTGCGGCGCCCGCCGTGAAGGTCGTGCTCGTGGCGCTCGTGATCGCCGGCGCCTGGTTGACCGTCAGCGTGAAGCTTTGCGTGGCGTGGGCTCCAACTCCATTCACGGACTCTCTGCTGATGTTCTATGTCTGGCGTGT
>JBJKQV010000257.1:0-3812 GCA_046704985.1 Terriglobia bacterium | reverse complement strand
GCTGTAGACCACCACTTGCATCTCCGGCCGCGCCAGCTTCAAACCGGTGGCGAAGGGAATGGCACGCCCGTGGGTGGTGTGAAACGAATCCAGACGCAGGTAGCCCGCTACCCGCCCCGTGCAGCCGATGCCGGAAACCACCGCCACCATTTCGAGGTTGACCTTGGAGGTGACGAGCGCCCGCGCAAAGCAGTTGACGGTGGTGCCGATGCCGCAGCCCGGACACCAGATGTGCGGCATGCGCTCGGTGCGCAGGAACGGCTCGACGGGGTTGATCGCGCAGGTTGTGGTGCTCATGCCGCTGCCTCCCGGATCACCCGCACGATTTCCTCCGGGTCATGGACGCTGCCCCCGGCGTGCGGAACCAGCACTGTGGGGGCTTTCCCGCCCGCGCAGCGCTCGACTTCGTAAACTACCTGTCCCAGGTTCATCTCCACCACCACCAGCGCCTTGACGCGCGCGGCCAGTTCGCGCACCTGGCGCTCGGGGAACGGCCAGACCACCACCGGGCGCAGCAGCCCGGCCTTCAGGCCGTCGGCGCGCGCCATTTCCACCGCCTTCAGCGCCACGCGCGTCGAAATGCCGTAGGCCACCACCGCCACCTCGGCGTCTTCCAGGTAGTGTTCTTCCGTGCGCACGATGCGCTCGCGGTTGTGCCGGATCTTGCCCACCAGGCGGCCCATCAAATCGCGCTGCATGTCGGCGTTCATGGCTGGATAGCCGTGCTCGTCGTGCGTCAGCCCGGTCACGTGCACGAAATAGCCGTCGCCCGCCTTTACCATCTCCGGCACGCCGTCCTTGGGGGCCGCGTAAGGGCGGTATTCGGAAGGCGGCAGGGAAGTGAACCGGCGCGGGTAAAGGGCGATTTCCTTGGCGGGAGGAATCACCACCTTCTCGGTCATGTGCCCCACGCACTCGTCCATCATGAACATCACCGGCGTGCGGTACTCTTCCGAGAAATTGAAGGCGTCAATCATCAGCCCGAAGCATTCCTGCGGGGACTGGGGCGAGAGGGCGATGATTTCGTAGTCGCCGTGTGAGCCCCAGCGCGCCTGCATCATGTCGCCCTGGCCGGGCAGGGTGGGCAGGCCCGTCGAGGGCCCGCCGCGCTGTACGTTGACGAAGACGCAGGGCGTTTCGGTCATCACCGCCAGACCGATGTGCTCCATCATCAGCGAGAAGCCCGGGCCCGAAGTCACCGTAAAAGCCTTGGCGCCTCCCCACACCGCGCCCAGAATGGCGATCGAGGAGGCCAGTTCGTCTTCCATCTGCAGAAAGGTCGCGCCCACCCGCGGCGCGCGCGAGGCAAACCGCTCCACCACTTCCGTCGATGGAGTGATGGGATATCCGGCCGCAAAATTGGCTCCCGCGGCGATGGCGCCTTCGCACGCCGCCTGGTCGCCGTCCAGAAAATGCGGACCGGTCAATACGCTTTGGGGATTCGCTTCTACCAACTTCCACCTCGGCCGCGGCTCTTGCCGGCGGCAACTTGCTGCGCTCCGTGACGCTGGGCCGTGAAGGCGGGCTGTGCTGCCCCCCTGCGGGCAGCGCGACGGATCCTTACTTCTTGGCGGGACTGGCTTCTTGTTTCTCCTCCGCCTCGATGGGTACCCGCACGCCATAAATGGCGAAGTCCGGGCAATAGAGCCCACACAGGTCGCAGCCCGTGCAGGCCTCTTCGCTGGTCAGGACAGGGGGATGGTAGCCGTGGTTGTTGTACTTCTCCGAGAAGGCCAGCACCTTGGGCGGGCAAAACTCGATGCAAAACCCGCAGCCCTTACAGCGGTCCCATTCCAAATAAATAGCACCACGAAACTTACGGCTTTTTGCTTTGGGCGGAGTTCCTGTCATTTAAGCCCCTGAATTACGGTAGGCAACCTGACTACGAAAAATCCAGTGCCCGTAATGTCTATACGCATTTTTGTGACCTACTTGACCAAAAGTCCATCCTGCCAGCAACTCTTTTGGTTGCAATTATTAAGGGATATTCACTATTTTTTGGTAGGCGGTCAAAGAAACCACAAAGTGTGGGATTTGACCCAAAGCGCGTGTGAGCTCGCAGATGCCCGCTCGAAGGGGCTCCTGGGCGCTGGTTCGTGCTAAACTCGCTGCCACCAGCGAAGGCGCGGCGCGCCTTCCCATCGGCCCCGTGCGGGGGTGGCGGAACTGGTAGACGCAAGGGACTTAAAATCCCTTGTCCCGCAAGGGACGTGCCGGTTCGATTCCGGCCCTCCGCACCACATTTCAAAGGTGTTGTTCTCGGCTATCCGGCGTGAGCCTGAAAGCGCCGGGTGACAGGTACAGGGACTTTGCAGGGAGTTTTTGAAGCGCCAGAGCGCTTCCGCCTCTTGTTTGACCTAGAGGGAAGTGCCTTTTGGACTCGGGATTCAAGCCTGTCCGAGGCGGCTTGTGTCATGGCCTGTGTCGAGGGGTCATACCGGGCAGCAATGTCGAGTGAACCCCAGCCAAAGGCGTGCATCAACTCAACTGCTTCCGCGCCTGCCTCACCTAATCTGGTGGCGGCGGTATGTCGGAAGCTGTGAAGCACCAAAGCTCCAAGCCCCAGGGCGTCGCGGACTTCTCTGTGCTGCCCCTCAAGAGTGAAAATTGATAGCGGCCCGTCGCCCGCTTCATTCGTAAAGACCCACTCAGACTTGCGCGTTGCATACCGGGCTTCAAGGATTGTACGGGCTCGCGTAGTAAGGCCAACTGTCCGCTTCGCGTTCTTGGTTTTGCCCTCCCGAATGCGGATAATGCCGCGTGTCCCGCTGACGAAGTCCACATCCGGCCAGACAAGTGCAAGCAACTCGCCCACGCGAAGGCCGGTATCTAGCAGCACCGTGGCCGCGTCCCTCAACGGCTGGGGAGCCCTTGCAAGATAGTCGCGTTCCTTTGCGTCGCTCAGTACGAAGTCACGCTTGTTCTCGTCCTGAGTGTTGATATTGAATTTCGGCACCCTGCTGATCTTGTTCCATTCGAGGGCCAGATAAAGGGCCTTTCGAAGTGTGGTAAGTTCCCGGTTCACCGATGCGAGGCTGACGGCTTTCGAGCGATGTTCCCTAAAGGAATCTAGCAACTGCGCATCGATTTGATCTAGCTGCGCATCTGCAAGCGGGGAGAATTGAAGTAAGTATTTCATCTTCTTTTCGTAAAAATCCACTGTGCTAGGCTTGTCCGCATTTTTCGTTCGAACAGACTTCAGGAAGTCTTCGGAAAATGCGCGGAGCGTGGGCACCTCAATCGTTTTGAATGGCCGACCCGTTGCCGGATCAACGTCGCCTAGCCGAATCTTGATGCGAAGCTCTTCAGCGAAGCGCTGTGCTTTGCGGTAATCGCCTAGCTTTGTGGAGCCTTGGTAGCGCTGGCCATCTTCGAAAAAGTCATAATAATAGTGGCGGCTCTCGACCGTCTTCCTTGTTGCCGGGTCTGTTCGCTTTGGCTTGAAAACTTCCATTTGCGCTCACCTCTTAGCTACTGAGTTTCTTTGTTGCTTTCTTTTTGCGCGGGCGTCCGCCCTGCTTCCCCCACGCGACGAACTCTGCGTGTTTATGCCGTGCGGCTGTTGTGCGCCCGCCACGACGGCCCATCTTCTTGAAATAGTCTCGCAGCTCCTTCTTCATAGCGAGCGAGATTAAGCCAGCAGGTGGCTTTTGTCAAGACACCATAACCGCTTGTACCTGTTCAGGTCCGAGTGAGGGCAAACCCTCGCGTGCAATACGTTCAACCTCATGGCGCGAAACAAGTACACGCCTGCCGATGTGAACGACGTTTATGTTGCCTGCCCTGAGATGCGCCCGGAGTGACCAGTGGCT
>JBJKQV010000256.1:0-3403 GCA_046704985.1 Terriglobia bacterium | reverse complement strand
ATGTGAGGGGACAGGCGCCCCCCATATGCGCCCGGCGCGGGCCTCCGCCGCCCCGCCCGGAGCACAGAACCTACGGAGGCACGCTTATGGGCACCAAAGCTGCGGACCTGGCAGGACCGGGCATCGGCAACTATGCCGAACTGGAAAATGTCCTTCCGCGCGACTACGCTTCCCTGCTCGACCCTCAGGAGACGCAGCGCGCCATTTTTGCCGTCAAGCGCTACATCGAAGATCACCTGTGCGAAGAGCTCGGGCTGATGATGGTGACCGTTCCCCTGATCGTGGACACGGAGAGCGGCGTCAACGATATGCTCGACCGCGACGGCTCACGCACTCCGATTCAGTTCCACATCTCCAACGACTACAACAAGCATCCCGTGGACGCCCAGGTCGTGCAGGCCGCCACCAAGTGGAAGCGCGTGGCGCTCAAGCAACTGGGCTTTGCTCCCGGCCAAGGCCTCTGCACCGACATGCGCGCCGTGCGCAAGGACTACTTCCTCGACCACGACCACAGCGCCTACGTCGATCAGTGGGACTGGGAACGCGTCATCACCGCCGAGGAGCGCAACCTCGAGTTCCTGAAGATGATCGTCAACAAGATCTGGAAGGTGCTGGTAGGCGCCGAGAAGTACGCCCAACAGCTCTTCCCGCAGCTCAAGAGCAAGTACCCGAGCCTGCCCGAAAAGCTCACCTTCCTGCACGCCGAGGATATCCTGGCCGAGTATCCCAACCTGCCGCGCAAGCAGCGCGAGACGGCCATCCTGCAGAAGCATCCGGCGGTCTTCATCATCGGCATCGGCTGGCCGCTGGCCGACGGTTATCCGCACGAGATGCGCGCCGCCGATTACGACGACTGGGTCACCGAGACGCGCGCCGCCGACGGCCGAACCACCCACGGGCTGAACGGCGACATCCTGGTCTGGAACCACGTCACCAAGCGCCGCCACGAGCTCAGTTCCATGGGTATCCGCGTCAACGCCGAGTCGCTGCGCAAACAGCTCGAAATGTCCAAGCAGATGGACTTCCTGAAGTTTCCCTATCACCAGGGAATCGTCAACGACACGCTGCCGCTCTCGATCGGCGGCGGCATCGGCCAGGGGCGCACCCTGATGCTGCTGCTCCGCAAGGCGCACCTGGGCGAGGTCACGGTCACCGTGTGGCCCAAGATCCTCAAGCAGATGTGCGCGGTGAGAAACATCCACGTCCTCGAGTAGCGCCGCGCTACTTCAACCCGCCTTCTCCGGCCGGTTTCCTGCCGCGGCACGAAACGCGGCCGGAGCGGCCGGGCGGGTTCTGCCTTTCTCTCATCTGCATCTCTGCGGGTCTGCCTAGCCCGGCATCTCCTTGCCCGAAAGCCGCCCGATCAGCAGTCGGAAGAACCGGGGGGCATCCACGTCCACGGCCACGTCGGCATTGGGCACCCACTGGTCGCGCAAGACCGGCGACGTGGTCGTGCGGGCCAGCGAGGGTGCGGAGCCGCGGATGGACATCTGAAGCGCTTGCGGGTGCGTCTTCTTCCAACCCGCCAGCCGGCGCAAATCGCCGCTGTCGGGACTGTAACCCACCGTTTCGCCGGCGGTGAGCTCCCCGTAAGTTTCGACGTCCACGTAGTACTTCTCCAGCCGCAGCAGCGACCGGTCGATGAACGACGAAAGGGCGAGCGAGTCGTGCATTTGCGCGCCCACCACGTAGCCTTCGTCCTCGTCCATCTTCATGGTGTTTCGGGCGATCTTCGCCGCCGCCTGGCTGACCGGGTCGGAGCTCGATTCCAGAATGCGCACGTGGTCCCAGGTCAGCTCCGTCTTGCGCGTGACGTCCAGCCCCACCATGCGCAGCGGGACGCCGGATTGAAACACCAGCCGCGCCGCCTCGGGGTCCACGTAGAAATTGAATTCCGCCGCCGGCGTGATGTTCCCTCCCGACAGCGACCCGCCCATCATCACGATGCCCTTGATCTTCCCTGCGAGCCCGGCATCGGAGAGCAGCGCCCGGGCAACGTTGGTGAGCGGGCCGAGGGTAATCAGGGTGACTTCGCCCGGATACTTGTTCACCACCCGGCGGATCATTTCATCCGCCTCCATCGCCGCCGGCTTGGTCTTGGGTTCGGGGAAAACCGCGCCTCCCAGGCCGTTCTCGCCGTGCGCGTACTCGGCGGTGACCAATCGCCGGATCAGCGGGGTTTTCGCGCCGCCCGCGACGGGGATGTCCGTGCGCCCGGCCACCTCGACCATGCGCAGAGCGTTAGGCAAGGTGAAGTGGAGCGGCACGTTGCCGGCCACCGGCGTAATGGCTTCGATCTTCAGTTCGGGGGAACGCATCGCCAGCAACAGGGCGAAGGCGTCGTCGGTTCCGGGATCGGTGTCAATGATCACGCGAGACTTCCCGGAAGCGGCGGAGGGCGCCGGCCGGCCCGCCGCAGGCTTTCCAAACGACCACGCGTTGCTGCTCAGGCTTCCGGCGGCCAGACCCATGGTTGACGAAGCGAGAAAGGCTCTTCTGCTGAGACCCGGGGCGCTGCGCTTGCTTTCCATTCTTCCTCCTCGAGGCATTCGATTGACAT
Source organism: Terriglobia bacterium (assembly GCA_046704985.1). GTDB lineage: Bacteria > Acidobacteriota > Terriglobia > UBA7540 > UBA7540 > JBJKQV01. Next base: position 843 of record JBJKQV010000256.1, on the reverse strand, counting down.
CCACCGAAACCACATCTCGACAGGCGTACTATACGCTCGCACCCGTCCGGGAGGGCGGCATTTGTGCGTCCGGAACCCGCGGCGCCAGACGAGTCTCTGTAGCCGGGACTGGCAAGGCGTGTGAGGAGATCATTCAGGTGAGGAAACTGGCGGAGAGGCAGGGATTTGAACCCTGGGTACAGGTTTTAGCCCGTACAACGGTTTAGCAAACCGCCGCCTTAAGCCACTCGGCCACCTCTCCGCGGCGTGCGGCCGGCACAATTCTGGCGGCCGGGCTTATCTGAAAAGTTTAATCGAAACGGCGCAATTCCGCCAGCAGAACCCGCAAACCATCTCAGGATCGGGTCAGCTTCGTATCAGGGAACGCGACGGGCGAAGTCTCCACTTCCCCACGAATCACTCAGTCCCCTATTCGTTTGATCGCTCAATAAAAGAGGTATTTGCGCCAGCGCTCGTCGGAGCGGCCCATCATGCGCATGAGTTGGCGGCTGGTGTGGAGGGTGAAGGGGCGAGGCAGGCGGTGCAGTTTCAGCCCCGCCTCCTCGGGCAGGCGATCGCCCTTGAGGTTGTTGCAGGAGTGGCAGCAGGCCACCAGGTTATCCCAATCGGTGTGCCCGCCCCGCGAGCGGGGGACGACGTGGTCGAGGGTCAATTCCCCGGCGGGCAGGACGCGCCCGCAGAACTGGCAAGTGTAACGGTCGCGCAGCAGGATGTTCTTGCGCGAAAGGGCGCGCGGCTGGTAGGGGATGCGGCGAAAGTGCGTGAGCCGGATGACCGAGGGAATGCGCAGGGCCATGCGCGTGGAGCGGAGAAAGCTGCCGTCCTCCTCTTCCGCCGTCGCCA
>JBJKQV010000255.1:0-6891 GCA_046704985.1 Terriglobia bacterium | reverse complement strand
CTATAATCCCACCCAGCCCGGCGGGAGCCGACCCGGCGCCTGAGCGCGCCGCGGCAGCCTCTGCCGGCAGCGGTTCCTGAAAGCCGGGGAGAAATCGAAGGGATGGATCCCGCACAACGGCTCACCTTGACTTTGGGAACGGCGGCGGCGGCAATCTTCGCGGCGGCCTGGGGAGTGGCGCTGGTGCGGCGCTGGCGTCGGCGCGACCCGGCCGATGTGGAGCGGCAGCGGCGTTTGGAGGTGAATCGCCGCGGGCGCATCACCAACGGGCAGATTCAGGACTTGGTCGAGCCGGCGGCGGGCGAATCGGGGCCGTCCCTGGTGCTCTACCAGTACGAAGTCTCGGGCGCCGTGTACGAGGCCGCGCAGGACCTCTCAACGCTTCCCGAGGTGGCGCGCATGGTGCGCTGGGTGGCGGGACGCCCCGCCAGCGTCAAGTACGATCCGCGCCGGCCCGGCAATTCCATCCTCGCCTGCGAGGAATGGACGGGCGTTCCCGCTTTCGAGCCCTCGAAGGGTCCCGAACCTCCCCTGGCCACCCGGCCGCGGGCCTGGGAAAAAACCTAGACGGCGCCGCGCGACCGGGCCGCGCCCGGCGCGCCGGCAAGGAAATCATCCATGACTCACCAGGAAAAACTCGAGGAATTGCGCGCACGGCACGCCCGCGCCGAAGACGGCGGAGGCGCCGAGCGCCGCGCCCGCCAGCAGAAAGAGGGCAAGCTCACGGCGCGCGAGCGCCTGGACCTGCTCTTTGACGAAGAGAGCTTCGAAGAGCTGGACAAGCTCGTCGAGCACCGCTGCCAGGACTTCGGCATGGCCGAGCAGCGCGTGCCGGGCGACGGGGTGGTCTCCGGCTACGGGCTCATCAACGGCCGCCTCGCCTACGCCTTCGCGCAGGATTTCACGGTCTTCGGAGGGTCGCTCAGCCAGGCCAACGCCGGCAAAATCTGCAAGGTGATGGACCTGGCCATGAAGGTGGGCGCGCCGGTCATCGGGCTGAACGATTCGGGCGGGGCGCGCATTCAGGAAGGCGTGGACTCGCTGGCCGGCTACGCCGACATCTTCCTGCGCAACACCCTGGCCTCGGGCGTGGTGCCGCAGATTTCCGCCATCCTCGGCCCCTGCGCGGGGGGCGCCGTCTACTCGCCCGCCATCACCGACTTCACGCTGATGGTGGAAAAATCCAGTTGCATGTTCGTGACCGGGCCCGACGTCATCCGCACGGTGATGCACGAGGAGGTGAGCAAGGAAGAGCTGGGCGGCGCCATGACACACAATGCCACGAGCGGCGTCGCGCACTTCATCAGCCGCGACGATGCCGACTGCCTGGCGCTGATTCGCGAGCTGCTCTCCTTCCTGCCCCAGAACAACCGCGAGGACCCTCCGCGCGCCGAAACCTCCGACCCCGCCGACCGGCGCGACGCGGCGCTCGACTCGCTGGTGCCCGTCGAATCCGACAAGCCCTACGACATCAAGGACCTCATCCGGCTGGTGGTGGACGACGGCTATTTCCTGGAAGTCCACGAGCACTTCGCGCGCAACCTGGTGGTGGGCTTCGCGCGCCTGGGAGGTGCGAGCGTGGGCATCGTGGCCAACCAGCCCGCCGTGCTCGCCGGCTGCCTGGACATCAACGCCTCCACCAAGGGCGCGCGCTTCGTGCGCTTCTGCGACGCCTTCAACATCCCCCTGGTCACTTTCGAGGACGTTCCCGGCTTCCTGCCCGGAACCCAGCAGGAGTTCGGGGGCATCATCCGCCACGGCGCCAAGCTCCTGTTCGCCTTCGCCGAGGCCACCGTCCCCAAGCTCACGGTCATCACCCGCAAGGCCTACGGCGGCGCCTACTGCGTGATGGCCTCCAAACACATCCGCACCGACATCAACCTGGCCTACCCGACGGCGGAGATTGCCGTCATGGGCCCGGAGGGCGCGGTCAACATCGACTACCGGCGCGAATTGCAGAAAGCGGCGTCGGAAACCCTGCGCCAGGAAAAGGTGGAAGAGTTCCGGCACCGCTTCCCCAACCCTTACATCGCCGCCGAGCGCGGCTACGTGGACGCGGTCATCAACCCGCGCGACACGCGCCCGCAGCTCATCCGCGCCCTGGCCATGCTCGAAAACAAGAGCGACACGTCACCCGCCAAGAAGCACGGCAACATCCCACTGTAACCGGCGGGGCTTTCGCCATGCTCGCCGCGCCTTGCGGCGCTACGCTCTGAGTCTGCGCGCCGCGGCGGGGACGGAAAGGCATCGCCGCGGGTCACACCATGAAAATCGTCTGCATCGGCGAAGTCCTGTGGGACGTGATCGGCGGCGAGGAGCACCTGGGCGGAGCGCCGTTCAACTTTTCCGTCCACGCGGCGCGCCTGGGGCACACGGTGCGGTTCATCAGCGCGGTGGGCAACGACGCGCGAGGCCGCCGCGCGCTCGAGCGCATGGACGAGCTGGGGCTCTCGGCCCGCTACGTCGGGCGGCGCACCGGGCAGCCGACTGGAACGGTCACCGTCACCCTGGAGCCCTCCGGACAGCCGCACTTCCTGATTCATCGTCCCGCCGCATATGATTTTGCAGAAATCGCGCCGGCCGGCTTGGCCGCCCTGGCCGAAGAGCGTCCCGACTGGATCTATTTCGGTACCCTGCTGCAAATGAGCCCTCGCGCCCGCGAGCTTACCCGGCGGCTGCTGGAGGCGCTGCCCGCGGCCCGACGCTTCTACGATATCAACCTGCGGCAAGACGGTTATTCGCCGGAACTGGTCCGCGACCTGATGGCGCGCGCCACGGTGGTGAAGCTGAACGAAGAGGAAGTGGCCGCCGTCGAGGCGCTCGAGGGACGCGGGGGAACGTCGCTGGAGGAATTCTGCCGCCGGGGGGCTCGACGCTTTGGGTGGCAAGCCGCCTGCGTGACGCGCGGCGAGCGCGGCTGCGCGCTGCTGGTGGGGGAAAAGTATCTCGAGTCGCCCGGCTACCGCGTGAAGGTGGCCGATGCAGTGGGGGCGGGCGACGCCTTCGCCGCGGCCTTCCTCGACGGGCTCGCGGCGGGCCGCCCGCCGGAGGAGATCGCCGATTTCTCCAACCGCGTGGGCGCGCTGATCGCCGGCCGCTCCGGCGCCCTGCCGGAGTGGACGGTTGAGGAAGCGCGGGCGCTGGTTCGCTGAAAAAAAGAATGCCCGGCGCCGGGGAAGGCGCCGGGCAAAGGTCTCGCGAAGCGGCTAGGTCCAGCGGGCGGCTTCGGCTTTGGGAATGTACATCACCCCGTAGACGTACAGCCCCCCCTCAGACAGCTCGCTGGTGTATACGATGCGGCCGGGGGTAAAGATATTGGCGGCGCCGGGCGAGTAGGGGAGGGCCGCCTCGATCACCCAGCCCTCGCCGTAACCCTTGCGGCTTCTGAAGCGGAACCCTCCGCGCGAAACGTTCACCGTCTTGGCGATGTCCTCGCCGTACTGCGCGTGGTGGATGCAGACGTCCACTTCCAGGTCCATGCGCACGTGCTTGCGGTCGTTGCGGGTGCGCTTGCGGCGCTGGGGAGTGGCGGTGGCGGGAGCGGCAACGGGGGCGGCCGCATCCGCCTCCTCGGACCCCGGCCGTACCCACAGGTTGGTGTCGTTGCAGCGGCCGCAATGGCGCGACAGGAAGCGCGTCGCCTCCAGCACTTCCATCTCGAACTCATCCAGGTAGGCCAGCTCCTGGTGGCGGCAGCGCACGCAGGCCAGGAGCACGCGCCCCACGGCGGCTTGCGACTCGTCTTCGGGCGGGAACTGGATGTCCCACAGGTCGATGTTGGGATCGAGCAGCTCGATGCCGTAGGAGAAGACCTCCTCGTCGCCGCCTGTCTGCCCGACCACGCGCGCGTCCGTTTCGCGCCCGGTCTTCAAGCAGCGGATGTTGATCTCCTGCTCGGGAACCAGCTTGCGCCGCAGCAGAATCTTGGCACCGTGCCGCCCCAGCAAGAGGGTGTGCGTCTGTTCGACGAATCCCGAGCCCATGCAGTCGGTGCCGCTGACGGTGATGGGAAGCTCAAGAGGTATGCGGTCACCGCGTCGTGCGTCTTGATTTTCCATAGCCCACCTTCAGAGAAGACGGTTGCTGACGAGGGCCCTGCTCGCGAGCGGCCATCCTAAACCGGCCTCTGCCGCCGCACAAGACCACAGCGAATTGAAACCAGGAAAGAAACTGCCTGCCATGGCAGGGCGGATTTGGGGGTACGTCCCGCCCCCGGCCAAAGCCCCTCGACGCGCGAGGCATTTCCTTTCCTCCGCCCCGCAGTCTCTGGGTTCCCCCTCCATTTCTGTTAACTACTTGGGAAAGGACCCGTGTCTCCTTCCCTTCCCACGGCCTACCATACCGCAGTCGCGCGCCGGATGGCAAGAGCGTCTTGAACGCGGTGCAGGTTCTGCCGCCACGCGGCGCGTTTGGCCCCCAGGGCGCGGAGAACGCGCCCCGCTTGTCCCTTCCGCCGAAACCCGGCGCCCGGAGGCACGGCCGCGCCGGAAGTGCCGGGCTCTCCTTTTGGAGTTGGTTAACAAACCTCGCTTCAGAAAGGCATTGCCAAAGTCACGGCCTTGAAATAAACTCTCTTTTACGCCTTTATGAACGCATCGGGCACCAGGAATCGCAGACTCGAGAAACGCCGCTCGGACCGGCTGCTGCTGACTGTTCCCTTGCGCTTGCAGGGCAAGGCGGCGGACGGCAGCGAGTATAGCGAGGATGCACGCACCGTGACCCTGAACCGGCACGGAGCCCGCATCCGGGTCACGCGCCCGCTGACCGGCGGGCGGACGGTGACGATCACCAACCTGGTGAGCCGGCGGAGGGCGAAATTCCGGGTGGTCGGCCCGCTCACCCCCCATACCGAAAAGGGCGGCGAGTGGGGCGTCGAGTGCGTCGACCAGGCCGACATCTGGGGCATCCAGTTTCCTCCCACCAAGGAACGGACCGAATCGCAAGCGTTGCTCGAGTGCCGGAGCTGCCATAACGTGGCGCTCGTCAATTTGTCTCTGGTCGAGGTGGAGGTTCTGGAAACCTCCGGCATCCTCTCCAAGCCTTGCGAACCCTGCTCCAAGAACACGCCCTGGGGCTACGCGGAAACGCAGGTGGCCATGGGCGCCCCCAACGGGGAAGCCGCCATGCTCGCCGAGGCCGACCGGGTGGCGAGCGGGGTGGAAAAGCGGAAGCATCGCCGCGTCTCGTTGCAGTTGCCGGTCCTCGTCCGCGACTACTACGGCGGCAAGGAAATCAGCAAGAGCGAGAATGTCTCCAAAGGCGGCTTCTGCTTCACCACCGAGAAGGACTACCAGGTGGGCGAAGGGGTCGTCGTCGCCTGCCCTTACAGTTCCACTGAACAGAGCATCGAGGTCAGCGCCAAGATCGTCCGCCGCACCCCCATGAAAGGCACAGACCGGAAGATTTACGGCGTCCGCTACGACGCCGTCGTCTGAGCCCCTTACCTGCTTTTTCCCATTCCTCCACGGCCTGAAGCCGTACGGCTGCGCCGGCCGCCGGGCTCTCAAGCGGCCAGAGGCCGATGTTCCTCGGACATGAAAGAGGCTACCGAGCGCTCCATCTCGTGGGCGGAGCTGACGTGTTCCGGGTAGTTGACCACGCGCAGGGTGAAGGAGAAGCGGGCGCTGGCCCCCGAGACGTCGGCCAGGCCCTCCTGAAGGCGCCCGGCCACGCTGTTTCCGTCGCAGGTGGCCGAACCCGGCAGCACCACCCCGAATACCCCGGATTGGAACAGGTAGATGGAATCCTCCCCGCGCAGCTTGCGGATCATGGCTTTGGCCGCGTCGCCGTAGGCGGTAGAGACCTCGCCGGGGCCCTGCAGGTAGCGGGAAGGCCGGAGGCTCACGATGAGCAGCGACAAGGGAAGCCGGGCGTTGGCGGCGCGGCGAAACTCCATCGCCAGGCGGTCCTGAAAATGATCGAAGTCCGGCAGGGTGCCCAGCAGGTCGGCGCTCGCCTGGTCAAGCATCTGCCGGGCGCGCTTGCGCTCCTCGCGCAGACGCCGGCGCAACTGCTGGATGACGATACGCCGTTCCATCAGGTAGCCCACCACCAGCAGCGAAAGCGCGCAAAAGGCGAAGAAGACCTTGCGCAGGAACGGCCCGCTCACCACCACCGGCACCTCGAAAGCCGCCGGGTAGATCAGCAGCGCCAGCCCGCAGGCGAAAATAAGCAGCATCCCCAGCGCCAGCATCCACAACTGCATGTCGCGGCGGTCCAGCTTGGAAGGATCAATGCGGTCAAAGACTTGCATGCTCTTTTCCCCCTCGGCGGGCGGAGTTTCCCCGGCCGGAAGAATTTTCTCCTGCCTGCATATCGGCGGAGAAAGAGCAAACCTGGAGGTTTTCCAGGGAGGACGGTTGCCGCGTTTCCGCGCCGGCGGTTACAATCGTGGAAGCGGCTTCCGGAGGACGGCCCGACCGCCGCCGGATGGACGGGGAGGAATGCATGAAGCGAATTAGCGGACGGACGGAATCACCCCACAGGCGGCTCCGAGCGGGGTTCTGGGCGGTGGGCGTGGCGGCGGCCGTCCTGGGCGGCGCGCTGATCGCCGCGGCCGCTTCCCCTCATCCTTCCAGCAGCGCCCCGGTGGTGCTGCCCTCGCCTACCCTGGCAGCCCAACTGATTAACCTCAATCCGCCCGGCGACCCGCTGGCCAAGCTTACCGACAAGCAAAAGCGCGCCCTGCTCAAGGAGCGTTATCAAAAGGCCAAGCGCCAGGCCGCCGAGCTCGTCGAGCTGGCGGAGACCTTGCAGAAGGAAATCGACAAGGCCAGCCCCGATGTGATGTCGGTGCAGGTGATCAAGAAAGCGGAAAAGATCGAGAAGTTGGCCAAGAAGATCAAGAACGAAGCGCGCGGCTACTGAGCCGCACTCCTCCGCAGACCCTTT
>JBJKQV010000254.1:0-7592 GCA_046704985.1 Terriglobia bacterium | reverse complement strand
GCCAAGACGCGCGGGCAATGGAGATTCGAGGGGACGGTAACGGCCGTATGGCTACCCGAAGGCCGTTGCGCCTCGCGCCAGATTTCCCATCGCCGCGCCTGGTTCTGCCTGGAGGGCCGCGCCTGGGCGGTGCTCGACTGGCTGCAAGGCGCGGGAACCGTGCGCCTCGCCAACCTCCTGCACTTTTACCCCACCTTCGAGGTGGAGATGAAGGGACCCGAGGCGGTGGCGAGAAGCCGTTCGTGGGCCGCCAGCGTGACCCCGCTCGGGCCGCCGCCCACGCGCCTGGCCGCCGCGCGCGGCGAGGGAAGCGGGGAGAGCCCCTGGAAGGGTTGGTTTGCTCCCGCCGCCGGCATGCAATATCCCGCCGCAGTCCTGGCGCTCGAAACCGACTCCGCGCCGCTCCCCTGGTTGGGCGGCTATCTGATCGCCCCGGAAAACGAGACCACCTCGAGCCGGGCCGACGCCGCACAAGGCATCGTGCAGGTCACCTGGCAAGGCAGAACGTATCGCCTGAGCATGAAACCGGAAAACACCCCTTAGCCGCGCAGGAAGGAGAACCAGCGCTTCTTGCGCCCTGCATCGGGCGCTTCCAGGGGCTCGGGAACGGGCGGCAGTGGCCGGTTTTCGATCACCGCCCGGGGGTTGGTCACCAGCAGGCGTTCGGCGAGTTCCGCGCCGGCCACTTCGGTCAGCTTGGCGCGGCACTCGGAAAGCACCGGCGGGCGGTACTTGGTATCGTGGGCGTCGGAGGCAAAGAAATGGATCAGGCCCTGCTGCAGCCAGCGCTCCGCGAACTTTTGTGCGCGCGAGCCGAAGCCGCCCGTGTAGGACTTGGCGGTCACCTGGGAAAGGCAGCCGCGCCCCAGCCAGTGCGGCAACAGCTCGGGTTTGCGCTGGAAGATCGGGTTGCGTTCCGGGTGGGTGAGGATGGGCGTCAGCCCCGTGCACTCGAACTCGTAAAACACCTGGTCCATCTGGCTGGGAATGAAGTGCTCGCCGAACTCCACCAGCACGTAAGAGCTGCCGTTGACGGTGAAATCCTTCGAACTCTCGGTCAACAGGCGGATGTTCTCGTAGGAGAGGTGGAAATCGCAACCCAGCAAGAGCTGCGGCGCCTCGCCCACCGCCGCCTGCAACTCTGCCAGCTTGGCGCGGTTGACCTCAGGCTTGAACTCGTACTTGTAGTTGCAGTGGGGAGTGGCCACCAGGTGGGTAGTGCCGTCGGCCGCCGCCATCTTCAGCATGGCGACCGCCACCTCGAAGCTCTTGGCTCCATCGTCCACCGCCGGCAGCGGATGGCAATGGATGTCAATCATCTTCGCTCCCCTTTGCGCAACGCTTCGCTACCGCGCCGCGAAGTAGATTAGCCAGCTTGAAAAAGGCCCAAGTTCATTAGACTTCCTCGGGCAGCGATTCGTCAAGGCGCGGTCTTCTTCCTCCTGCTTGTGCTCGCTGAACAAAACCGGCGAGCGCACTGTTGGGAATCTGAATTTCCATTTCTCAAATACGTAAATCAGAAGAGGCGGGATTCGTGTCCCGGCGGCCTCTGACCAGGCGAATTCCTATCTATAAGAAATAATACTGGTTAGCATAAAAAGGGCCGCGCCGGCCTCCCCAGGATGTTTTGGCATCCCGCGTGCCCTAGAACAGGACGGAGCTAACACCGTCCTGTCTTAACTGATAGGGCCAACTGGTGCCAAGCTCAGCGACTAGACCCAACACCCGACGCTTGCAGGGGGGATAGTATCCCCCCTGTTTTTTTCTCTGCGCGCTCACTCCTCGACATTTGAAAGTTTCAATCCCGGGCAAGCTTAGCGGGCGGCGGGCTGCTCGTGAGTCATGCAGTGGAGAGTTCCCAGGCCCCAGACCAGGTCAACGGCGTGGATGCCCACCACCGGGCGGTCGCGGAAGAGTTCCGCCAGGGTCCCCAGCGCCACGCGGTCCTGGGGGTCGTTGAAGGTGGGAACCAGCACGGCAGCGTTGGCGACGTAGAAATTGGCGTAGCTGGCAGGCAGGCGCTGGCCGTCCAGGTAAAGGGGCGCGGGCATGGGCAGCGGCACCACCTGGATCTTCGAGCCGTCCTCGAGGCGCATCGCTTGCAGGCGCTCGCGATTCTCTTCCAAAGGGCGGTAATTGGCGTCGCGCCGGTCGGAGGTGCGGCACAGCACCACGGTGCGGCGATTGACGAAGCGGCAGAGGTCGTCCACATGGCCGTGTGTGTCGTCGCCGGCGATGCCTCGCCCCAGCCAGAGGACGTTCGTCGCGCCCAGATACTCACCGAGCACCGCTTCCACGTCGGCGCGCGTAAAGCCGGGGTTGCGCACCTGGCGCGAGGCGTCGAGCAGGCACTCTTCGGTGGTGAGCAGGGTGCCGCGGCCGTTCGAATCCACGCTGCCGCCCTCCAGCACCACCTCGCGGCCCTTCCAGCGCGCCGAAAAGAGGCGGCACTTGAGGGCGCGGGCGGCGCGCGGAGGCACGGCATCGTCGCGCTGCCAGTCCGCATAGCGCGCCCAACCGTTAAAATGGAAGCGCACGATGGCTGTCTGCGGCCGCGGGCGGCGCCGGCTGATAAACCAGGGCCCGCTGTCGCGCGTCCAGCCGCGGTTGGTAGGAAAGCGGAAGAACTCCACCTGGGCGAGCGCGGCGCCCACGCGCTTGAGCAGCCGCCGGGCGCGCGCTTCGAGGGCGCGCGAATCCACCAGCACGCGAACTTTCTCGCCCTCCGCCAGCTTGCGGACGATTTCGCCGTAAACCCAGGGGATGGTCGAAAATTTCCCCGGCCAGTCGGTGAGGTTGTGCGGCCAGCCGAGCCAGGTGGCCTCGTGGGGCTCCCACTCGCCCGGCAGGCGAAAACCCAGCGCGCGCGGTGTCTTGGGGTTGGACATGTGGGGGAAAGGCGGCCCGGCGCCGCTCAGGACTCCTCCGCCTCCTCATCCAGGATGCGGCGGTCGAGGCCGGCGTAAGCGTCGATGCGCCGGTCGCGCAGGAAGGGCCAGTTGCGCCGCACCTCTTCGATGCGGTCCAAATCCACCTCCCCGAGCAGAATCTCCTCGCGGTCCGTCGCCGCCTGGGCGACCACCACGCCGAAGGGATCGGCCAGAAACGACGAGCCCCAGAACTCGATGCCCGGGCCGGAGGCGGCGGGATCCTTCTCCCACCCTACGCGGTTGACCGCCGCCACGTAAACGCCGTTGGCGATGGCGTGGCCGCGCTGCACGGTGCGCCAGGCGTCGAGCTGCGCCGCGCCGTGCGTCGCCTTCTCCTCCGGGTGCCAGCCGATGGCGGTGGGATAGAAGAGCACGCTCGCGCCGCGCAGCGCCTCCAGCCGCGCGCCTTCCGGATACCACTGGTCCCAGCAGATGAGCGTTCCCAGGCGTCCGAAAGCGGTATCAAAGGCCCGGAAGCCCAGGTCGCCGGGAGCGAAATAGAACTTTTCGTAATAGGCCGGGTCGTCGGGGATGTGCATCTTGCGGTAGACGCCCTTCAGGGCGCCGTCCGCGTCCAGGATGGCGGCGCTGTTATGGTAAAGCCCGGCGGCACGGCGCTCAAAGACGGGGGCGACGATGGCCACGCCCCGCCGCCGCGCCAACTCGCCCAGCGCCTGGGTGGTGGGTCCGGGAACGGGTTCGGCCAGGTCGAAAAGCCCCGCGTCCTCGCGCTGGCAGAAATAGCGCGAACGGAAAAGCTCCGGCAGGCAGATCACCTGGGCGCCGCGCGCCGCGGCTTCTTCCACCCGCTCCAGGGCGCGCGCCAGGTTTTCGCCGGGCTCCGCTCCCATGGCCATCTGAACCAACCCCACGTTGAACTTGCGGCGATTGGGCATGGCAGGAAACTAACATATTTCTCCGCGCCGCTCCAAGCAGTTTGCGCTTGTGACCGGCGGGCGCGCGGCCCATACTGTTAGGCTTGGGACCGTCCGGGGCGCCGGCGGCGCCCCTCCTTGACTTCGAAAATCGCGGCGGCTACATTCCTCACTTGGCCGTCCGGGCGCGGCGGGCTCTGCGGCGGCGCCCCCTGAAGGATGAGCGGACTGATCGACAACTTCGTGAAACAGAAAGTCCTGGCCGTGCAGGAGTTCACCGAGCTCTCCTGGGGTGTCCTGCGCGCCACCTTCACGCCGCCCCGCTACCTGACCGACCTGCTGATGCAAATGGACGTCATCGGCTTCGGCTCGCTGCCCATCGTGCTGCTGACGGGTTTCTTCACCGGCGGCGTGCTGGCCTTGCAAACCTACCGCACCCTGGCCAACTTCGGCGAGGTGGGCCTGCTGGGGCAGGCGGTTTCGCTCTCCGTGGTGCGCGAGCTGGGCCCCGTGCTCACGGCGCTGATGGTGGCAGGGCGCAACAGCTCGGGCATCGCCTCGGAAATCGGCTCCATGCTGGTGAGCGAGCAGATTGACGCCATGCGCGCCCTGGGCACCGACCCGCTGCGCAAGCTCGTGGCGCCGCGCCTCTACGCCACCGTCATCTGCCTTCCCTTACTCACCATCCTGGCCGACTTTTTCGGGATGCTGGGCGGCTACTTCGTCAGCATCTACACCGCCCACCTCACCAGCGAGCAGTATTGGACCTCCGTTTACCAGGCGCTGGACTTCAAGGACGTCACCCAGGGGCTGGCCAAGCCCTTCCTCTTTGCTTTCCTCGTCGCTCAGGTGGGCAGCTTCTACGGGTTGCGCACGCGCGGGGGGACGGAAGGCGTGGGCCGCTCGACCACCCAGGCGGTGGTGGTGGCTTCCGTGCTCATCCTGGTGGTCGACTTCTTCTTCACCAAGTTCCTGATCGGCATTCACTTTTTCTAGGAGGGGCGCGCCCAACCTGTGAACTCCGAACCCCCCAACCTGGCCCTGGAAGTCCGGAACGTGGACCTCGCCTTCGAGGACAAGGCGGTGCTCGCCGACGTCTCCTTCCAGGTGGAGCGCGGCGAGACGCTGGTATTGCTGGGCGTCGCCGCCTCCGGCAAGTCCGTGCTGCTCAAGATTCTGTTGGGTCTGCTCAAGCCCGACGACGGGCAGGTGCTGGTGGAAGGCCAAAACATCGTGCCGCTGTCGGAACAGGAGCTCGAACCGGTGCGCCGGCGCATGGGCATCGTTTTTCAGGAAGGGGCGCTGTTCGATTCGCTCTCCGTCTACGAGAACGTCGCCTACCGCCTTCGCGAGCAGGGAGAAACCGACGAGGAGGCCATCGAGCAGCGGGTGCGCGAGGTGCTGGGGTTCGTGGAGATGGAGCAGGCCATCGAGAAGATGCCGGCGGAGCTTTCCGGCGGGATGCGGCGGCGGGTGGCCATTGCGCGCGCCATCGTCAACGACCCGCCCATCATGCTCTACGATTCCCCCACCGCCGGGCTGGACCCCGTGACCTCGCAGACCATCAACGTCCTGCTGGCCAAGTTGCGCGACATCGGCCACGTGAGCGCCATCATGGTCACCCACCGGCTGCAGGACGCCTTCGTGATGGCCAACTTCGTTTACTCGCAGCAGGAGCAGGCGCTGGTTTCCGCCCCCGCGAACGGCGGGCCGGGCGGCGGCGGCGCCACGCGCTTTCTGATCCTGCGCGACGGCGGCGTGTATTTTTTCGGCGGCGCCCGGGAATTGACCGCCAGCGGCGACCCTTACCTGCGGCGCTTTCTCGCCTGACGCCGCGGCGCGCCGCCTGGGCTACAATGGAGAAACAGATCAACCGGGGAGGGAGATGAGCGATGGCGCAACGTAAACAAGTCACCTGGGCGCAACTCCGCGTGGGCGTGCTGGTGCTGGCCAGCCTGATCCTGTTCGCCGTGGGCATTTTCTTCATCAGCGGCCAGATCGGGTTCCTCACCAAGCGCTACACGCTGAAGACCTATTTCTCCAGCGCCGGCGGCGTGCGCGAAGGCTCGGAAGTGCGCCTGGCGGGCATCCCGGTGGGCAACGTCTCGCACATCCGCATCTCGCATTACACCGACCCCGACCGCGCCGTGGAAATTGACATGAAGATCTCCCGGCACTACCAGGACCAGATCCGCTCCGACTCGGTGGCCACGCTGGAAACCGCCGGGCTGCTGGGCGAAGCCTACGTGGACATCTCGCGCGGCGGCCCCAAGGCCGCCATCCTCCACAACGACCAGATCGTTTCCGGACAGCAAGCCGCCAACATCAAGGAGATCATGAAGAACGCCAACGACGTGGTCTCCAACCTGAGCACCCTGAGCGCCACGCTGAACCAGATCACCCAGCAGATCCAGTCCGGCAAAGGGTCGGTGGGCGAGCTCCTCTACGACCCCGCCTTCGCCAACCGCCTGAACGCCAGCGCCGCCTCCGTGCAGAAGATGGTGGAAGGCATCCAGCAGGGCCACGGCACGGTGGGCAAACTGGTCAGCGACGATCAGCTCTACCAGCGCTCCCTTACCGCCGTCGACCACGTCAACCAGCTCCTCGACTCCATCCAGCACGGCAACGGCAGCATGGCCAAGTTCATCAACGACCCCACCGTCTACGACAACGTCAAACAACTGGTGGCGCGCGGCAACCAGCTCATGGACAAGGTCAACAGCGGCCAGGGCACGCTGGGCAAGCTGGTCAACGACCCCACCCTTTACAACCGCGCCAACGAAACCTTCGCCCACGTCGACACCATCACCGCGCGCATGGCCGCCGGCGAAGGCACCCTGGGCAAACTCTCCACCGACCCCAGCCTCTTCAACAGCCTCAATCAGAGCGCCAAGACGCTGAGCGATTTCCTGGGAGAGTTCAAGAAGAACCCCAGGAAATACCTGACCCTGCACCTGCACATCTTCTAGTTGGGCGGAAAGAATGCCGGGCGCCGTCCGTCCAAGGCGGCGCCCGGGACGGGCGTGGGGTGTGGCCGGCCGGGGATCAGAACGCCGATCCCAGAATCGCACTGCCCCCTAGCACGAGCGTCACCGCGAACCTCCGCCAGGGAACCCGCAAAGCGAAGACCGGGGATCGCTCCGGCGCCGGTGCGGCCGCGAATTCTTCTCCCTCGCCGGGCGGCGGGGAAAGCGCGGCAACAAAGCGGTAGCCGCGCCGAGGCAGGGTGGCGATGTAGCGAGGGTTCTCGGGGTCGTCGCCGAGGACTTCACGCAGCTTGTTCACAGCCTTGTTCAGGCCGTGCTCGCAATCCAGGAGCGCGCCGGAGGGCCACAAATCCCGGCACAGTTCTTCGCGCGTGACCGGCTCGCCCGGGCGCTCGAGCAGCCGCGAAAGCACCCGAAAGGGCTGCTGCTGAAGCTTGACGCGCAAGCCGTACTTGCGCAGCTCACCCGTGCCGGTGTCCGCTTCAAAGGGGCCGAAGCTGATGATCTCTGGTGAACCGTTGGAGTGATTCATGGAAAGGCTTTCACACCCCCCAGCCAAGTCTTGCACTCAAGGGCCCTGAATCCATCGTCGAGCCAACGGTCGAGAGACCTGGAAATAGCTCCCCTACTTAGAGCCCGTGGCTGGGGGATACGTTGCCTTGCCGACGGCAGGGCCTCCAGTGGCCCCCGCCCCCCGCGGTTCTGCCGCGTGCGGGCAGGTTCGGCCGGGTGCGGGCTGGTTCCGCCGATCATCGCTCGGGAACGCCGGCGGGGCGGCGTTGGGGCGAGCGCGCCGGGCT
>JBJKQV010000253.1:0-5959 GCA_046704985.1 Terriglobia bacterium | reverse complement strand
GGTTATCGTCTTGCTGGGCGCGCTGGCGCTTCCGCTGGCCGCTCAAAACCCTTCCGGGTCCGGAAAGAGCCCCGCCACCCCTGCGCCGGTGCCCGAAGACCAGCAGCACCCCCCCTTCCGCATCCAGGTTCCCGTCAACCTGGTCAACGTGCTCTTCACGGTGACCGACAAGAAACACCGCCTGGTGCTCGACCTCAATAAGAGCGACATCCGCGTCTTCGAAGACAAGAAGCCGCAGACCATCCGCTTCTTCGCCCGTGAAACCAGCCTGCCGCTGCGCATCGCCATTCTCATCGACACCAGCAACAGCATTCGCGAGCGCCTGCCCTTTGAGCAGGAAGCAGCCATCGATTTCCTGAACGCCACCCTGCGCCCGGGAAACGACAAAGCCTTCGTGTTGGGCTTCGACGTCACCCCGCAGCTGGTTCAGGACTACACCGACAACACCAATAAACTCGCCGACGCCATCCGCAGCCTGCAAGCGGGAGGAGGCACGGGCCTCTACGACGCCATCTACTACGCCTGCAAAAACAAGATGCTCTACTCCCCTCCCCCCCAACCCTACCTGCGCCGGGTGATGATCGTGGTCTCCGACGGCCAGGATAACCAAAGTGAACACACGGGCGACGAGGCGCTGGCCATGGCGCAGCACGGCGAGGTGATTATCTTTGCCATCAGCACCAACCGCACCGGCCTTTCCACGCGCGGCGACAAAGTGCTCCAGTCTCTCGCCGACCAGACGGGCGGCAAGGCTTTCTTTCCCTCCTCGACCGGTGAGGTTGCCGGCGATTTCCGGAAAATCTCCGCAGAGCTGCGCAGCCAGTACAGCCTGGGGTACGTTTCCACTAACCCCGCGCACGACGGAAGCTTCCGCACCATCACCCTCAAATCGCTCGACAAGCACTACCAAATTCGCGCTAAGCCCGGCTACTTCGCCCCCGGCCCCTGAACCCTGCCCGAAAGCCTGGAGAGGGATCCTTTCGCTCCATCGCGGGACGCGCGGGTGCCTTCCTTGACTCGCTCCCTGCGACTTCCTATAATTTTTACGTAAGGGAAAAGGGCCTTGGTCAAGAAACGGTGGTTGGTTATCGTCTTGCTGGGCGCGCTGGCGCTTCCGCTGGCCGCTCAAAACCCTTCCGGGTCCGGAAAGAGCCCCGCCACCCCTGCGCCGGCATCCGAAACCGAGCAACGCCCCCCCTTCCGCATCCAGGTTCCCGTCAACCTGGTCAACGTACTCTTCACGGTGACCGACAAGAAACACCGCCTGGTGCTCGACCTCAATAAGAGTGACATCCGCGTCTATGAGGACAAAAAACCCCAGACCATCCGCTTCTTCAGCCGCGAAACCGACCTGCCGCTGCGCGTCGGCATTCTTATCGACACCAGCAACAGTATCCGCGAGCGTTTGCGCTTCGAGCAGGAAGCGGCCATCGATTTCCTGAACGCCACCCTGCGCCCCGACGAGGACAAGGCCTTCGTGCTGGGGTTCGACGTCACCCCGCAGTTGGTTCAGGATTACACCGACAACACCAACAAGCTTGCCCGCGCCATCCGCAGTCTGCAAGCGGGAGGCGGCACGGGCCTCTACGACGCCATCTACTACGCCTGCAAGAACAAGATGCTCTCCTTCCCGACCACGCGGCCTTACCTGCGCCGGGTGATGATCGTGGTCTCCGACGGCCAGGACAACCAGAGCGAGCACACGCGCGACGAGGCGCTGGCTATGGCGCAGCACGGCGAGGTGATCATCTTCGCCATCAGCACCAACCGCACCGGCCTTTCCACGCGCGGCGACCGGGTGCTGAAATACCTCGCCGACCAGACGGGCGGCAAGGCTTTCTTTCCCTTTTCGGCCGGCGACGTCGCCGACGATTTTCAGAAGATCTCCCAGGAGCTGCGCAGCCAGTACAGCCTGGGGTACGTTTCCACTAACCCCGCGCACGACGGAAGCTTCCGCACCATCACCCTCAAATCGCTCGACAAGCACTACCACATTCGCGCCCGGGCCGGTTACTTCGCTCCCGGTCCTTGAGATGTCTCCCCAAAGCCAAAGATGAATGCCGCCGCGCGGCAGGAAGTCTTTCGTCCACACAGGCGGAGCCGGTGGGAGGAAAACTCCCGGCGGAAATTTTTTGTGGTGTTAATCGCGGGGGGCGTAGTAGCCGCTGCGGGCGTGAACCTTGTCGTGCTTGTCGCGCACCGTGACGCGGATGTGCCGGTAGGTTCCGTCGTGCGCGGTGTTGGTGGACGTGTAGCCGAGCAGATATTGGGTGCGCAGCTCTTTGGCAATCTCCTGGAACGCCACCGCCAGATCTTTTTCGCGGCTGGCGCGGATCATCTCTCCCCCTGTCTCCCTGGAGAGTCTTTCCAGCACCGAGTCGCCGTTGTAGCCCATCATCCCGCCGCGGTAGAAGCCGCGGTCGATGGCGGCCAGCGAATAGATCATGACGTCGGCCTTTTGCGCAGCTTCCAGCGACGAGTCGAGCGTTTCGGTGCTTCCCTGGTCCTGGCCGTCGGTGAGGAGGATGATCACCTTGCGGCCGATCTGATCGCTGAGCAGGCGCGAGGCGAGGGTGATGGCGTCGTAGAGATGCGTGCCGCCGACGTTCTGGCCGGGAAAGGTTCCGGGCAGCGGCCCCGCGCCGCCGCCGTTAATCTGCGTAGAGTCGATGGCGCGGTCCAGGCGCGACGCATCGTTGGTCAGGTCCTGGAGCTTGTCCACTTCCACGTCGAAGCTCAGCAGCGTCACCAGGTCTTTGCGGCGCAGAATGGTGTTCAGGAACTGCTTGGCCTCCTGCTGCTCGAAGGGCAGCATGTGAATCTGGCTGGGGCTGGTGTCGATCAGCATCGCCATGGTGAGCGGGGTGTCGGTTTCGCGCGAGAAGTAGGTAATCTTCTGCGGCACCTTGTCTTCGCTGATGCGGAAATCTTCTTTGGTGAGGTCGGGGATCAGCCGCCCGTGCCGGTCTTTGACGATGGCGAGCACGTTGACGACCGAGGTGGTCGCTTTCAAGACGGTGACGGGCGGAGTCTGCTGAGCGCGCGCGGCGGAAACCGCCAGCACGAACAGCAACGCCGATACCGCCGTCCATGCTTGCGCGCGCCGGCGCGCCGTGCGGAAAATTTCGCGACAAACTCTCATCATTCCTCCCTCACTCACCTCCAGTATGAAGCAAAATTCCGTTCCTCCGGAAGGCCGAGCGGCGCGGCGACCGGATCCGCCCCGGCGGCTATCTCCTTTCGTGCTCACTTTTTTCTTGACAAGATACACGCCGCTTACTATACATGGTGATTGAAAACGCGCTCCGCCAGCTTTGCTGGCGCGAATCTTCAATCGATCGAGAGGAGAATAGAATGGCTGCAAAGAAAGCGAAGAAAGCCAAGGCCAAGAAAAAGAAGAAGAGATAAGTAATCCAACGATGTGAAGAATCGGGGATGCAGAAATGCATCCCCGATTTTTTTTGTCTTCCCGCCGGTGCGGTAATTGCCTTTTCAACTTTCGCGTTCGCGTTCGGGAACGCTCAGTGGGCGCGGCGTCTGGTCCAACGGTTCGAGTTCCTGGATCTCGTCGCCGGTGGCGGCGCCGAGTTGCTTGAACTTGCGCGCCGAGGGAAGCAGGCGCGACTCCAGCGACCCGACCGCCTTGTTGTAACTCTCCGTGGCGCGCGCCAGCGCCGAGCCCACGCCCTCGAAGTGTTCGAGGAAGGTGCGCACGCGGTCGTAGAGTTCCTTGCCCAGGGCGCTGATCTCCTGCGCGTTGCGCGCCACCTGTTCCTGGCGCCATCCGTAAGCGACGGCGCGCAGCAGCGCGATGAGGGTGGTGGGCGTCGCCAGCACCACGCGCTTCGCCATGCCGTCCTCGATCAGCGTGCGGTCCTGCTCGAGCGCGGCGCTGAAGAACGATTCGCCGGGAAGGAAGAGCACCACGATTTCCGGCGCGGGCTCGAACTGTTCCCAGTAAGCGCGCGCGCCGAGGGAGTTCATGTGGGCGCGCACCAGCTGGCCGTGACGTCCCAGCAGCTCGCGCCGCTCCTTCTCGGTCGCCGCCGCTGCGGCGTCGAGAAAAGCCTGCAGTGGAACCTTGGCGTCCACGGCGATGCGCCGCCCGCCGGGAAGGTTCACCACCATGTCGGGGCGCAGGCGCCCCGATTCGCCTTCCAGGCTCTCCTGCTCGGTGAAGTCGCAATGCTCGGACATGCCGGCCAGCTCGGCGACGCGCCGCAGGGTCATCTCACCCCAGCGCCCGCGCACCTGCGGACCGCCGCGCAACGCCGTGGCCAGCGTCCCCGTCTCTTTTTCCAATCGCTCGGCTTCCGTCACCAGCGACTTCAGGTGCTCCTCGAGCGAAGTGTAGGCGCTCTGGCGAACGCGCTCCATGTCCTGAATCTGTTTCTCGTAGCGCGCCAGCGATTCCTTGAGCGGCGTCACCAACCCTTCGATGGCTTTCTCGCGCGTCGCCAGATCGCCGCGCGCCTGCGCCTGGATGGTCTCGAAGGTGGTCTTGGCGAGTTCCAGGAAGGCCTGGTTGTTGCTCTTCAGCGCTTCGGCGGCGAGAGCGTCGAAGGCGCCGGCTAATTTCTGTTGGGCTTCTTCGAGAAGTTTTCTCTCTTCCTCGAGCTTGCTCTGGGTCTCTTGCAGGCGCGCTTCGGCCCCGGCGCGCAGTTCGGCTTCCTTGCGCACCTGCTGCTGAAGATTTTCCAGGCCGCCGCGCTCCGCCAGGAGTTGCGCACGCAATTCCTGGGCGGAGCTTTCGGCGGCGCGCGTCTTGCCTTCCGCTTCTCCCTGGCGGCGCGCCGCCCGCCAGCTCGCCCCCATCCATCCCAGGAGCGCGCCGACGGCCAACCCCGCGATCACAAACCACCATGCCTGCATGGGACTTCTCCTTGGCGCTTTCCGAAGCGCGCGCTTAGAACTCGTCTTCGTGCGCCGGACACAGCGGCACGAAATCGCAAAACTTACAGACAAACCCCGGCCGCGCCGGAAAGGCCAGGCGGCGAATCTCTCCCGCCACCTCGCGCACCCGCTCGCGCACCTGCACCAGGTCCTGCTCCGTGCGCACGGAGGAGACCGGCTGGTTGCTGGTGAGATTGTAGAAGGTCAGGAGGCGGGGCTCCAGCCGGAAGTGCCGGCGTGCCGCCAGGGCATAAATGGAAAGCTGCAGGCTGCGGTCCGCGTCCCTCTGCGAACGCGGGCGGCCTGTCTTGTAATCAATCAGCTCGACGGCCGAGCCTTCCGCTGCGCCGCCCGGCTCCAAAGGATGGATGCGGTCGACGCGCCCTTCCAGCACCACGTCGTCGAGCTCGAAGGCAAACGCTTCCTCCTGGCGCGGGGGCGCGGGAGGCGGCGGAGCGGCGTTGTGCCGCGCCACAAACTGCCGCAGCTGCTCGAGACCGGTTTTCTTGTAGGTCTCCTCCTGGTAGGAATCCTCAAACCCCGCGCTCTTCCACGCCGCCAGGTAAGCCTGCTCCAATTCCTCGAAGCGCGGCACGCCCTTCTGCCGCAGCTCGAAGTAGCGGCGCACGCAGCCGTGCAGGATGTTGCCGAAGGTGAGCGCCGCCTGCGGCCCGGTGGGGATTTTCAGAAAGTGGTGGAACTTGAACTTCAGCGGGCAATTCAGGTAATCCTCGATGGCCGTTGCGCTGAGGCGGAGTTTTCCGTCCACGGCTGCGGGCGGGCGCGCCGCCCATTCGGCCAGAGGCGGATAAACGCGCCCCGACACGGCGGCAGTTGAAAACAACCCCGGCTGCTCTTCGCCGCGCACCGGCTGCCGGGGAGCGGCGGGCTCGGCGGGAGGAGCCGCGGGCTCGGCCGCCTCCAGTCGTTCGACGGCGCGCACCGCCACCGCCGCGTCCGACGTCAGGTCCTCCACAAACTGCGAGACGCGCTTGGGCGACTTGCTGAGGCTGGAGACGTACAGCCGGTCCTCGGCGCGCGTCAGAGCCACGTAGAAAAGCCGCCG
>JBJKQV010000252.1:0-4533 GCA_046704985.1 Terriglobia bacterium | reverse complement strand
GTGTGCGGGCAAGTGGTCGCAGCGGTTCAGCAGTTCGTGGGCACGGCGCCCCAGGCCGACGACCTTACCCTGACCGTGCTGCGCTTCCAGACCGCCTGAACCCGCGCCGCGAATCGCCGCTCATTTGCCTTACTCGCCGAACAACCTCCGCAGCCGCTCCAGGCTTAGCTCCTCGAAATTTCTCACGCAGTCGTCGGCGTCCGTGAGGCCTCGCAGCTCCTCGGGCGGAAACGTCGAGGCTACCGCGACGCACTTCATGCCGGCGCGCTTCGCGGCCTCGATCCCCACAAACGAATCCTCAAACGCCACGCACGCTGCCGGGTCCTTGCCCAGGCGAGCCGCGGTTTGCAAATAGATCTCCGGATGGGGCTTGGGATGGCTTACCTCGTCGCCGCTCACCACCAGGGGGAAGTAGGGCCGGAAACCCAGCGCCTCCACGACGAATTCGACGTTCTTGACCATGGCCGAGGAGGCGACGGCCATGGGCAGGTGGGCGGCGTGACACTCCGTGACCAGTTCGCGCAGTCCTGCAAGCGGTTGGGCGTGCGGCGCGAAGGCGTGGCGGAAAGTGGTTTCCAGTTCCTCGCTGAGCCGCCGGCAGGCGGCGTCGTCCAGTCCGGGGCCGAAGAAAACCCGGAGAATTTTGTCGTTGCGCTGGCCGAGAATCTGCTTGGGCAATTTCGCGGGGTCGTAGGGAATGTGGTGCGCGGTGAGCATCGCCTCCCACTTTTCGAGATGAAAGGGGTTGCTGTTCACCAGCACCCCGTCCATGTCGAAAATCAGGGCGGCGGGCAAATCGCTTGCAATAGGCATCGGGCTCCGTTTCGGTTCAGTCTGGGAATGTCCTGCGGCGGCCTGATGGCGCCGGGCGTGGAGGCGGCGGCAAAATCTGCTTGTAGGGCGCCACTCCCGCCGCCCTCAATACCATCGGCGCGGCATCTTCATGCTCTACCAACATAGCACAAGCCCCGCGGCACGTGGGGCGCGGCGCAAGCAAACCGGATGGCGCGCGCTCATCTGGGCAGCGGGCGCAGGGCGGTGAGGAGCGTGGCGGGGGGCAGGGTATTGAGCACGTCGCGCGCGGTGAGCCAGGCGCGGCGCGCGGTCAGCACCCCGTAACGCATGAGCGCAAAATGGTCGGGGTGGTGGGCGTCGGTCGAGATGATCACCTTCATGCCGCGCTCTTTGGCAAGGTGCGCGTGCCGGTCGCACAAGTCCAGCCGCTCGGGGTTGCCGTTCAACTCCAGGATCACCCCGTGTTCCTTGGCGGCGGCAAAGACTTTTTCCAGGTCGAATTGGAAAGGATCGCGCCGCAGCAGCTGGCGCCCGGTGGGATGGCCGAGGATTCGGACGTAGGGGTTGGCGAGGGCTTTGAGCAGCCGCGCGGTCATCTCCTCGGCGGGCATGTTCATGCGCGAGTGGACGCTGGCGAGCACGATGTCGAACTGCTTGAGCAGCGCGTCGGGGTAGTCGAGCGTGCCGTCGCCGAGGATGTCGACTTCCGTGCCCGCCCAGATTTCGATGCCTTTCACCTTCTTGCGGGCGGCGTGAATGCGCTTGATGTTCTGGACGGCGCGCTTCTCGTCGAGGCCGTTGGCGATAGTGACCGCTTTCGAATGGTCGGTGATGAGAATGTACTGGTAGCCGAGTTTTTTCGCCGCCTCCGCCATCTCCTCCACACTCTTCTTGCCGTCCGAGGCGGTGGTGTGCATCTGCAAGTCGCCTTTGATGTCGCCGAGCTCGACCAGGCGCGGCAGCTCGCCTTTTTCCGCGGCCTCGATTTCGCCCAGGTTCTCGCGCAGCTCGGGAGGAATCCAGGCAAGCCCAAGCTTCTTGTAAATTTCCTCTTCCGTGCGGCTGGCGAGGTTCCTTTCGCCTTCAAAGAGCCCGTATTCGCTCAGTTTCCAACCGCGGCGCTTGGCGCGGTCGCGAAGCGCGACGTTGTGTTCTTTGGAGCCGGTGAAGTACTGCATCGCCGCGCCGTAGGATTTGGCTTCGAGCAAGCGCACGTCTACCTGCAGGTCGTTGCGCAGCTTGACGCTCACCTTGTCGTCGCCCTTGCCTAGGATCTGAGCGACTTCGGGGTAGCGGGCGAAATGCTCGGCGATGCGCGCGTGTTCGCGTCCGGTGACCAGCAAGTCCAGGTCTCCGACCGTCTCGCGCCCGCGGCGCAGCGACCCGGCGGGCTCCACGCGCTCCACGGCCTTCAACTCCTTCAAGTAAGCGATCAGTTGATCTGCGGTCTGGGATGCCGTATCGAGCCGGAATCGCCCGGCGGCGCGCCGGAAGGTTTCGATGGCTTTCAGGATGTTGGCTTCCGATTTGACGTCCATCTTGGGCAGGTCGCGCACCCGGCCTTCCTTGGCGGCCTTTTCGAGATCGTCCACGTTGTCGACGCGCAGCTCCTGGTGGAACAGGCGCACCTTTTGCGGGCCCACGCCTTGCAACTCCAGCAAGTCGAGCAGGCCAGGGGGGACTTTCTTCAGTTGCTCCTGGTGATATTGGCAGCGGCCGGTTTCGAGCAGCTCGCGAATCTTGGCGGCCAGGTCCGCGCCCACGCCGGGAATTTCCGTCAGCTTGCGCTGCGGGTCGCGCGCCAGGGTCTCCAGGCGCTCCGGATAGCTTTCGATGGCGCGCCGCGCGCGGTCGTAGGCCGCCGCTTTGAAGGGCCATTTCTTGTCTTCCTGGAGGATCTTGACGAGATTGGAAATCTCCTCAAAGATCGCCGCGATATCCTGATTCTCCATTCGGTCCTCCCGGCGCCTTCTGTGGGCCCCCGGGCGCTGCTTTCAGGCTCTCGAGCGCCTCTCCCACCCTGCCAATGCGGTCGCGTTGTCTATTGATATAAACACTGTCTTCTTAATGAGATACGCATTTTTCGGAGTGTTGCGTTTTGCCACACCCGGTGCTAAAATCGGAATGAGATTATTATGCCTGCCCGCCGCCTTGGCCTGCAATCGAAGATTGTCATCATCATCGCCGTCACGGTGATTTTTGTGGTGGCCGTCTCGACGGTCATCGCTATGGTGCTGACCCGCCAACCGGTGGAAGAAGAAATATACCGCAAGGCCATCGCGCAAGCGAGGGCCACAGCGCAGCAACTGGTGAACGAGGGGGCGCTCGAGAACCGCGACTACCTGATCCGCGTGCTGAAGCAGATGCAGTCGGACTTTCCCAGCGTGCGCCAGTCGGACGTTTTCCTGCACAATCCGACCCACCACCTGATTGCCACCACCGACCCATCCGGCGAGCACTTGGAACTCGACCAGATCCCCGACCTGCGGCGCTACAACGAATACGAGCGCGTGGGACCTTCCACGGTCACCATCGAAACTCCGGGCGGCAAGTACTGGATCATGAGTACCGCCATCCGCGAGCACGGACAGACGGTGGGCTGCCTGGTTCTGCACGTCTCCAAGTTCCGTTCCAACGTGCTGACCCACAACCTGGTGTTGCAGAACCTGGCGCTCATGCTGGCCAGCCTGGGCGTAGTGTTTCTGGTGATTCACCTCTTCTTCCTCAGGAGCGTGCGCGCGCCCATGCGCGAGATGGTTCGGGTGATGGAGGGGGCGGAAGGCGGGGAACTGGCGGTGCGCGCCCGGGTGGCGAGCGGCGACGAGACCGGGCAACTGGCCCTGCACCTGAACCGCATGCTGGAGCGCATCGAGAACTTCAACACCGAGCTGGCGCGCAAAGTGGAGGGGGCTACGGGCGAGCTCGAGCGGCGTAACGAGGAATTGCAGCGCATCAACGAGGAGCTCTTCGAGACCCAGAAGAAGCTGGCGCGTTCCGAGCGCCTGGCGGTGGCGGGGCAACTGGCCGCCAGTCTGGCGCACGAGATCGGCACGCCGCTTAACTCCATCTCCGGGCACGTGCAACTGCTGGCGCGGCGCAAGACCGGCGACGAGGTCAGCGACCGGCGGCTGCAGATCATCGAGAGCCAGATCGAAATCATCGTGCGCACGGTCAAGCAATTGCTCGCCTGGACGCACAAGATGGAATTGCAGGTAGAGGCGGTTGACCTGCCGCACCTGTTGGAGGAATCGGTGCTGATCTCCTCGCCCGCCCTTCAGTACCGGAAGATCCGCGTGCGCACCGACTGGGCGCGGCCCTTCCCGACAGTTTTCGCCGACGCGGGCTATTTGCAGCAGGTGTTTCTGAACCTCATCAACAACAGCATGGACGCCATGCCGCAGGGCGGCGAGTTGCGCTTGCGGCTGCGCGCGGGGATCGGCGAGGCGGGACGGGTCACCATCGAGGTTGAGGACACGGGCGAAGGCATCCCGGCCGAAACCCTGGCCCATATTTTCGAGCCCATGTTCACCACCAAGCGCCTGGGAACGGGCACGGGTTTGGGGTTGGGCATTTGCCAGGAGATCATCCGCCAGCACGGCGGGGTGATTCGCGTGGAGAGCGAACTGCACCGCGGCACGCGGTTCACCATCGAGCTGCCGGTGGACTGCCGCGAGCGCCAGGAAGCGATAGCGGGGGGCAAAGGCGCGGCCCCGGGCGTGGCGTAGGGGAGGGAAGCAG
>JBJKQV010000251.1:0-3744 GCA_046704985.1 Terriglobia bacterium | reverse complement strand
CACTTGGACGGGAGCTTTCCGACCCTGCGCCTGGAGCCGTTGCGCGTGAAAGGTAAGGAGGCTCCCGTGGAGATCTTCGAAATCGCCTGGAGCGACCTGGCCGGGGACTCCACTCCTCAGACCGCTTCATCCTAGGAGCCGCGACGTGCCTGCTAGATTCCATTCCCCCCGTACGATTGACCGGCCCTGGGCCCTCGCGCTGGCGGTCGCAGCCGCGCTGGCCTTCCCGGGCGCCCTCCGCGCACAGCAGAAAACCGAGCTGCCGGCACAGTTGCAAGGCGTCAAGGTTTATCACCTGCCTGACTACGATAAGGGCGCCCAGCCCCTCCACAACCTGGTCGCCTACAAGAGCGTCTCCTACCGCGACATCAACCTGCAGCGCCTCTCGCTCAACATCTCGGTGGCCATCCAGCCCGTCGACCGCGACGTGACGGTGGAGAAGATCTATTTCCAGAACGTGCAGGTGGACGGCTTTCCGGTGCACATCGCCACCTTCGATCACCCGTTCCAGATCGTCAAGAACCAGGCCGCGGACCTTCCGGCGCCGCTCGAGTGCTCGATCGTCTACTCCGATCTCGACTCGGTGGCGCCAATTCAGAAGCTCATCAACCAGGACAAGATCACCATGACCGGCGAGAGCTTCATGGAAGTGAAGTTGACCGGCCTGAAGAAGCTCCTGATGCGCTCCGGGCGACTGGTGATCCCCGTTTCCTTCCAGGAAGAGGTGCCGCTGAATCTGTTCAACGACAGCCCGCTGCTGAAGCTGGCGGCCAACAAGGTTTTAGACACGCTCGCCGATCCCACGACCGAGGCGGCGCTGTCGCTGGCCAAGACCCACCTGGCCAAGCTGACCGAAGAGCGCGCGCTCGGGGAGCACGCGCAGCAGTCCGTCTACCTGCTTTATTGCCAGTACGCGCTGGTCAATCCGCAGTCGGGCGCGGAAGAGAAGTTCGTACAGTACGGGACGGCTTTTGCGGCGGGCGCGGAAGGAAGACTGCTAACCGCCAAGCGCGTGGTCGAGCCGTGGAAATACGACCCTCAAATCGCCTTCCTCATCGCCCATTACCATTTGCAGCTGGACCCCAAGGCCTACCGGCTGGCCGCCTGGCCCGCGGGGGCCGCCGTGCTCACCTCCGGCGGCGAGGTGAACTGGTCAGGAGCGCTGAGCACCGAGAAGCAAACCTTGAAGCTGCTCAAAACGGCGCCCGACCGGTTGGCCCAGCAGGAATACACCGACCCCGAAACGGGGACGAAGGCCACCCTGGAGCTGAACGCCGAGGGTCGGGGCGACGTAGCGCTTCTGGAAGCCACAGGCGGCACGGCGCAGCCCCTGGAGAGCGCACCGGGCTCGAGCCCCGGCGTAGCCCTGCTCGCCTGCCCCTACGGCCTCAGCCAGCCGCAGGCCCACCCCCAACCCGTCTTCGTCGGGGCGGCCGTTGCGGACGCCGCGGTGACGCTCGACCGGGAGGTGAATCCGGGCGAGGCCGGAGCCCCGCTGGTGGACGCGCAGGGCAAGGTGGTGGCCATGGCGACGGGCGGAAAACAATGCATTCCTATCGCAAGCGTCGAAGAGCTGCTGAAATGAAACTGGTACGGAGCGGGATGCCGGCCGTCTGGGCACTCCTGCTGCTCGCCGGCGCCCTCCCGGCTTACTCTCAGGCGCCCGCGCAGGCCAAGACCGAGACCAGTCTGACGCAAACGCTCGCCCGCACGGGAGTCTTCTTCCGCGCCGACGCCCCCGCCCTGCTGCGCAACGCCGGCGACCCGGACCTGCCCGTCTACCTGGAAATCATCAACGGCGTCGAGCGCACGGGCGTTTCGAGCTTCTCTGTGGTGGCCAAGTACATCCACCGCGAGCCCTTGCACCTGGAGGGCGTGCAGATCTTTCTCAAACCCTCGGGGCACGGGCGATTGTTCGTGCCTCAACCTCTGCTCTTGGGTGCCTCGACTGACTTCAGCTTCGATACGCGTCAGGACGGAAAACCGCTGGAAGTCGCTTTCCGTTACAAGAAAACCCTGGAGATTCCCCTCAGCAAGGTGCAGGACTACCTCCGCGCCCACTACCTGGGGGGACCCTTCCATTTGGTCGACGTGTGGGTGAGCTTCCGCGTGGAAGGCTGGCCGGACCAGGATACTTTCTTGCGCGTGCGCCTGGACGCCCCGCCGCTGCCTTCTCTGCCCGGGTGGTATCGCGGAGACCCGCACTATCACAGCGGCTATACCGATAACCCGGCCGAGCGCGGCTATCCTCTCGACGTCACCCGCCAAGCGGCCCTGGACGCAGGGCTGCATTGGATGCTCCTGTCCGACCACTCGACCGACTTGGACGCCGCCAAGTACGCGCAGGAGCTTCAGGACGTGAAGAAGTACCGCGACGGGCGGTTCCTGTTTATCCGCGGCGAGGAAGTGACCGTCGCTTCGGAAAAGCCGGAGGACATGGACACCCTGCACATGCTGGCGTTCCCCGACCCGGATGATCCCGACAAGGGCTTCCCTGACCCCGCCGATCCCTCGAATGTGGTCTTCCACAGCGGTGACGGTGGGCCGGGCTCGCCGGGGCTGCCGCTCGGCGCCACGCTGAAAAGGATTGTCGCCGCGGGCGGATTTGCCTACGCTGCCCATCCCGACGATCCCATCAGCCCTATCCTGCGCGGCGGAACCTGGGATTTGAACGCCGACTACCTGGCTCCCGGCGGCAAGTCACTGCAACCGGGCCTGGTGGGCCTGGAGCCGTGGAATCGCGGCACCACTGAAACCGCCGATAGCGCCCACGACCCTTACTGCGAGCGTCCGCACGAAAACCCACAGTCGTGCTTCAAGCCCGATCCGGACGCCAACGAGTACAACCGCCTGGAAAAGGGTTTCAAGGAAAGCTGGTTCCCCCTGCTGCGCCGCGGACTGGAAAGCAGCGGGCCGCCGGGCGCTGCGCCGCCTTTCAAGGTCTTCATTGCCGCCGGGTCTGACGCCCACGGCGACCTCGACTACGAAGCCACAATGGACGCCGTAGATTTTACGCGCTCGCTCAGCCGCCTGACCGGCTACGCGGAAAACAACCACCTGGGAGCGGTCTGGACGGTGGTCGAATGCCTGCAGGGCATGGGGCCACGTGGCGGAAACGTCCTGCGGGCGTTGCGCGCCGGGCGGAGCGTGCTCAGCAACGGCCCCCTACTCATCGCCGGCTTCGACATGAACCACAACGGCTCGCTCGACGACCCCCAGGACATCAAGATCGGGCAGCAGATCGTCGCCTCTACCGCGCAGCTTCCACCCCTGATGCTTGAGTGGGTCACGAGCGAGGAATTTGGCCCGCTGGTTTCGCTTCGCCTGTTCACAGGTACAGCAAAGGGCGAAGCCAAGCCCATGGAAATCCCTATCCCCGCTCAAAAGGCCCTGGCCAGCGGGGGGCTGGTGCCGGTAGACTTGACGGGTCGTCTGGGAGCCCTCGAAGGCCATTGGGGATACGTGCGGCTGGAAGCCCGCACCCGCAACAGCGCGGGGGCGGATTTTCGCTGTTACACGAATCCCATCTGGATCCGGCTGACCACACCCTAGGATTGATTCGGTAAGCGCCGAGCTTTCGTACCCACCGCCCGCGGGCTGCGGCTCTGCGAGACGGCGCCGCGAACGCAATCACAGAAATGAGGATGGCATGAGTCCCAACGAAGCGAACGAGCAGGGGACAGTCCGCTACATTCGCTGCCCTTCCTGTGGAATGCCCAACCCCGGAACCGCGGAGCGTTGCGG
>JBJKQV010000250.1:0-6275 GCA_046704985.1 Terriglobia bacterium | reverse complement strand
ATCCCCGCTCTTCAAGTGTATTCCTGGGCCCGGGGTGGCGCCAAAGAGCTGGCCATCCGCAACCTCTTCTTCTTTCTCGCCGCCATCCTGGTGAATCGCTTCGTGATCGAGAGCCGGCGCCAGGGGGCACGCTACCGGCAACTGGCCGAGGAGCTGGCGGAAACCAACCGCCAGCTGGAGCGCGCCGAAGCCGATGCGCGGCGCTCCGAGCGCCTGGCGGCGCTGGGGCAGCTGACGGCCGGCCTCGCGCACGAGATCCGCAACCCGCTGGGAGTGATCAAGGGTTCGGCCGAAACCCTTGACCGGCGCGTGGAGCAGGGCGACGAGCTGACGCGCGAGCTGGCGGGATACATTTCGAGCGAAGTGAACCGGCTCAATTCGCTGGTCAGCCGGTTTCTGGATTTTGCGCGGCCGCAGACGCTGGAGAAGCGTCCGGCGGCGGTCGCGCCGCTGCTCGATCAGGCGCTGCGCCAGGCGCGCGAGCGCTGGCCGAAGGCGAAGGTGGAAGTCGAGCGCGATTACGCGCCGGACCTTCCTGAAGTGCCCCTGGACGCGGAATTGTGCGGGCAGGTCTTTACCAACCTGGTCTTTAACGCCTACGAGGCGATGGGCGAAGCGGGCGGGCGCCTGCGCGTCTCCGTGGCCGCGGCGCGCTCGAGCGGACGCGCGGGCGTGAGCGTGGAGATCCAGGACAGCGGCCCCGGCGTGCCGCCGGAATTGCTCCAACAGGTCTTTAATCCCTTCTTCACGACCAAGCCGGGCGGCGTGGGGTTGGGACTTTCCATCGTCGCCAAAATCGTGGACGACCACGGCGGCTGGATTCACCTCGCGGACGAAACGGGCGGAGGGGCGCGCTTCCGGGTGTTCCTGCCGGCGGCGTGAGCGCCGACGTTCAAGGGGGGCTGGGAGGAAAATGGCGACAGTGCTGATCGTGGAAGACGAACCCAAAATGCTGCGGCTGCTCAGCCTGAACTTGCAGGAGCAAGGTTACACGGTACAGGCGGTAGCGGACGCGGAGGCGGGGCTGAACCTGCTGCGCCAGCAGCGCATCGACTTGGTGCTGACCGACCTGAAGCTGCCGGGGATGGACGGGTTGGAGTTTCTGCAAGCGGTGAAGCGCACCAACGCCGCGATTCCGGTGGTGCTGATGACCGCTTACGGGACGGTGGAGACGGCGGTGGAGGCGATGAAGGCGGGCGCCAGCGACTACGTGATGAAGCCCTTCTCGCTGGAAGAGATCAAGCTCATCGTCGGCAAGGAGCTGGACGTGCGCAGCCTGCGGGAGGAGAATCGCACGCTGCGCGAGGCGCTGGGACGGCGCTACGAGTTCAAGAACATCGTGGCGCACAGCGCGGCGATGCAGGAAGTGCTGGCGACGGTGGAACGCGTGGCGCCCACGCACTCGACGGTGCTGCTGGGAGGCGAAAGCGGCGTGGGCAAGGACCTGATCGCACGCGCCCTGCACCAGCACTCGCGCCGCGCCGCCGGGCCCTTCGTCAAGATCAACTGCACGGCCATCCCCGAAAACCTGCTGGAGAGCGAATTGTTTGGCTACGAGAAGGGTGCCTTCACCGGCGCCGCCGCCGCCAAGCCCGGCAAGTTCGAGCTGGCCGACCAGGGGACGATTTTTCTCGACGAAATCGGCGACGTGCCGGGCAGCGTGCAGGTGAAGCTGCTGCGCGTGCTCCAGGAGCGCGAGTTCGAGCGCCTGGGCGGAACCAAGACCTTGAAGGTGGACGTGCGCGTCGTCGCCGCCACCAACCAGGACCCGCGCGCCGCGCTCGAGCAGCACACCTTTCGCGAGGACCTCTATTACCGCCTCAACGTCGTGCCCATCTCCATTCCGCCGCTGCGCGAGCACAAGGAGGATATTCCTTATCTCGCCGACTTCTTTTTGGAGCGCTTCGCGCGCGAGTCCGGAAAGCCCATCGAGGGCATCGCGCCGGCGGCGATGAAAGTGCTGACGGCGTTCCACTGGCCCGGCAACGTGCGCGAGCTCGAGAACATCCTGGAGCGTGCGGTGGTGATGTGCGCGGGAAAACGTCTGGAAGCCGAGGACATCCGCCTGGACGCGGGCGCGGCCGCTGCCGCCGAGGGCACGGCGTTTCTCCCCGCCGGCCAGACGCTCGAACAGTTCGAGGACCAGCTGATTCTGGAAGCGCTGCGGCGCGCCGGTGGCAACAAGTCGCAGGCCGCGCGCCTGCTGGGCCTCTCGCGCAACGCGCTGCGCTACCGCTTGTCCAAGATTGGCGTGCCCGATGAGGGAGAGGCGTAGGCAGGATTCAGGAGTCGGGAGTCAGGATTCAGAAACCGCAAAGCAGAAAGCAGAAAGCAGAAAGCAGAAAGCAGAAAGCAGAAAGCAGAAAGCAGAAAGCAGAAAGCAGAAAGCAACTCCCTTTCACAGAGGATTGCAGAGGATCGTGAAGTCTAGGCGCCGCGTTGGGCGAGTTTTTCTTCCAGCGCCGCGAGCATGAAAACGTCCTCGCGGTTGTAGGCGAGCAGTTCATCGACGAGGCGCCGGTCGCCGGTGCGCTCGTATTCCTTCCAGGCCAGGTCGGCCCACTTGCCGTCTTTGCCGGGAAGCCGGCGTTTCAAACCCACTTTTTGCTCGACCACCTTCAGGCCGCCGTAAAGGCTGGCTTTCCAGCAGCGTGGGCAGAGATCGTCGTGCTGGAAAACGTCGTCGAGCGTCACGCCCAGTTGCGCGGCGATGACGGGAAAATCGAATCCCTGCCGGTTCTTCATCGCGTCGGGGTGTGAACGGCCGTTGTAGGTGACCAGGCGCTCGACGCCTTCGAGCGCCGCCATCAGCTTCTCGCGCGTGACGTCGGCGCCCACAAGCTGAATGAAGGAATCCGAATCCCCGTCCACGATGCGAATGCCCAGGATGGTGATGCGGTGATTCTTGGTGTCCCGGAACAAGCGCTGGTCGGTGAACGGACCCGTGTAGCTGGTTTCGATGTCGAGATAAGCGGTGCGCACGGCGCAGGTATTCTACGCCTTTTTGCCGCCGCGCGGTGAATAGCGCGGTCCCCTCACCCGGCTCCCTCCGCTCGCCACCCTCTCCCCAAAGGGGAGAGGGTGTCCGCCGGCAGGCGGGCGGGTGAGGGGCATTGCCAGCGCCCGTCGGGCGTGGCAAGATGCCCCCAAGCTTTCGAAGGAGGGAAACATGCGTTACGGGGTATGGATGTTGGTCTGGTTGATGTGGGCCGCCCCGGGTTTTTCCCAGCAGGCGAAGAAGGGCATCGCGGCGGAGGGCGGCGGGGTGAACGAGCGCGGCTCGGCGCGGGTGCTTTACTGGAACCTCGACGCCAACCACGCCGCCGGGCAGTTTGCCGTCAACTACGGCCGACCCGCTTGGAAGAAGGCGTATGAAGATCCGGCCACCTTCGACAAGATGACGAAGGGCAAGGTTTGGCGGATGGGGAGCAATTTCTGGACCGAGCTCGACACCTGCCTGCCGCTTAAGATTTCGGGCAGGCGCATCGAGCCGGGACTTTATTATCTCGGTCTGCGCCGCTCGGCGGACGGCGCGCAATGGAGCCTGGTCTTCATTGACCCGGCCAAGGTGCGCGCCACGCACCTGGACGCCTTCGATATCAACCAGGCCCCCGTCTGGTTCGAGGTTCCAGTGACGTTCCGCAAGGCGTCCGGCTCGCTCGCCGAGAGGCTCACCTTGCATATGATTTACACCAAGCAGGACGACCGGCACGTCACCTTGAAGCTCGACTGGGGCAACATGGAAGTCACCGCGCCCATCGAGGTTTCGCTGAAGGAGTGAGGAGGTACGGCGCATGAAGCAGCCCCTCACCATCTCGGCCAAGACACTGGGCGGGCTGGCGATGCCGGATTTTTGCCCGCGCTGTTTCTGGCTGGAACTGTGCGCCCGGAAACTGCCCTACCAGATTTTTCCCGGCATCTTCAGCTCGATTGATTCCTACGTGAAGAAGGTGGTGGAGGAATGGTTCGAGCGCCGGGGCGGGGCGCCGCCCTGGCTGCGCGAGCTGGGCGAAATCCGCGGCTCGATTCGCCCGCCGCACTATTCCAAGTTCTCGGTCAGCGAAGGCGGCGTCACCTTGCGCGGCGAGCCGGACGGCATCTTTCAGATGCGCGACGGCTCTTTCACCATCGTTGACTACAAGACCGCCAAGTTCACCCGCACGCAGGACGAACTGTTTCCGATGTACGAGGGGCAGTTGAACGCCTACGCGTACATCGGCGAGCGCGGCAATCTCCGCCCGGTTTCGCAGTTGGCGCTGGTTTACACCGAGCCGGTCACGGGGCAACCGGCGGCGCGCGACGAGGCCAACCTGACGCGCGAAGGTTTCCGCATGCCCTTCAGCGCCCACATCGTGCGCGTGGAAAAGAAGCCCAAGCTCGTGCCCGAACTGCTTGAGCGCGCGCGCGAAATCCACGCCCTTGACGCGCCTCCCGACGGTCGCGCGGGCTGTGAAGACTGCCGGCTGCTGGCAGCACTGATGGAGCTGGCGAGCGGTTGAAATGGGCCGAAGTGGTGGTTCTCGGCCAGGGCCCACCAAGGGTGCTTTAAGAGCCCTCGAATGCATCTTCTAACTCATTACAGATGAATAACTTGTAGGCCTCACGAGGCGCCGGTTTGGCATTCCACGTGCCCTATGAAAGTGCATCATGATCTGGGCGCGTCGACGAATCCGGAGGTGGGCCATGAAGACTCCAAGGTTTTTGACTGCATTTCTCGCTGTGGCGCTGGCGCTGGCGTTAGGTCCGGCGCTGGGGCGGACGCAGGACGCGCCCGACCAGCCGGCCCCGGCGGGTCAGGACCAGCCCGCCGCGGAGAGTCAGAGCCAGCCCAACCCGGGCGTGGGGCGCGTGAGCGTCCTGCACGGCACGGTTTCGGTGCAGCGCGGCGATACAGGCGATTGGGAGGCGACTACCATCAACGCGCCGCTGATGCGCGGCGACAGCATCGCCACCGGCAACGATTCGCGCGCCGAAGTGCAGGTCGACTACGCGACTGTGCTGCGCCTCGACCACAACACGCAGGTAAAGGTCGCCGACCTCACCCGCGACCGTATCCAGCTGCAACTGGCGCAGGGGACCGCGGACGTGGCGGTGCTCAATGGCGGGCAGGCATCGGTGGAGATGGACACGCCCAACATGGCCGTCGAGCCTCAGGGCGAAGGCACCTACCGCGTGCAGGTGGACTCGCCGGAGCTGACCGAACTCATCGTGCGCAGCGGCCAAGCGCAGGTTTCCACCCCCCAGGGGAGCACCACCGTCAACGCCGGCCAGAACATCAAGGTGGAGGGAGCCGACAACCCGCAGTACAAGATCGCCACGGCTCCCCGCCGCGACGATTTTGATCAGTGGAACCTCGATCGCGACCGCGCCATCGCCGACGCGCAGAACTACAAATATACCAACCGCTACTACACCGGCTCGCAGGACCTGGAGCGCTACGGGCGCTGGACCTACGTTCCCGGCTACGACTGGTGCTGGACGCCTTACGTGAATGCCGGCTGGGTGCCTTACCGCGACGGCCGCTGGGTCTGGGAGCCCTACTACGGCTGGACGTGGGTTTCCTACGAGCCCTGGGGCTGGGCGCCGTACCACTACGGCCGCTGGTTCATGTGGGCAGGGAACTGGTGCTGGTGGCCGGGGATGGTGGGCTTCGGCTACTACCCGACTTGGGCGCCGGCCTACGTTTCCTTTATCGGTTTCGGGTACGGACGGTGGAACTTCGGCTTCGGATGGGGCTATGGCTACCGGTCAATCGGCTGGTACCCGCTCGGCCCGCACGACCGCTTCCACCACTGGTGGGGCCGCCATGACCGCTACCGCTCGATCCGCGTCGACGACATCAATCGCCTGGGCGGCG
Organism: Terriglobia bacterium; assembly: GCA_046704985.1. Taxonomy (GTDB): domain Bacteria; phylum Acidobacteriota; class Terriglobia; order UBA7540; family UBA7540; genus JBJKQV01. Next base: position 418 of record JBJKQV010000250.1, on the reverse strand, counting down.
GGCCGCGCGGCGTGACGCGCTTCAGCGGGCGGGAACGCGGAGGCTCCAACTTGCAGCGGGCGCTCCACGACAGCCGCATCCGCAGCTCCATAACCATGGTTTCGACACGGAACTTTATGGACGGCCGCGTGCCGCGTCACATGCAGCCGGTGAGCCTGGCCAGCCTGCGCGGCGGGCACGTGGTGGAAGGCACGCTGCCCGTGGTGCCCAACCGGCAGAGCCTGCGCTCGGTCAACCGGCCGGCGCAGATGGCGGGCGTGGCCGGGCGCTCCCGCAACGAAAGATTCTTCACGCGGCAACGTCCACCGGCGGGCCCGCAGTCGTTCAGCGCGCGCACGGCGGGACTTCGCCGCATGGTTTCCACGCGCACCGAAGCGGGCGCGAGTGGAGCCGCAGCGGGCGGGATGGTGCGCGCCAA
>JBJKQV010000249.1:0-6247 GCA_046704985.1 Terriglobia bacterium | reverse complement strand
CTGGCGGACTTCCGCGGCCGGGTCGTGAGTGAGGCCCGCGAGTCCCTGCGTTCCGAAGACGGTCCGCGCCGCATGATTGCGCAAATGGAAGCGGGCATCCGCCGCCTGGCGAAGGCGCGCGCCGGGTGCGGGCGCTTGCGCGCCCTGGCGGTGGGCGTGCCCAGCGCCGTCCACCCGACGAGCGGCCGCGTCTCCTGGGCCAATAACCTGCCGGGCTGGACCAACATCCCCTTACGCGAGTCGCTGGCACGCCGCTTCCGCGTTCCGGTGTGCGTGGAGAACGACGCCAACCTCGCCGCCCTCGGCGAGTACCGGCACGGCGGAGCGCGCGGCGCCGGGACGCTGGTTTTCGTCGCCCTGGGCACCGGAATCGGTGCGGGCATCCTGGCGGACGGCAAGCTGCTGCGCGGACGCACCGGCTCGGCGGGCGAGCTTTATCGCCTCAACCTTGACTGGCGGCGATGGAACGAGGATTTTGGCGACACGGGATACTTTGAAGGTTCAGTCTCCGGATTGGGGATTGCCGCGCTGGGACGCGCGCGCCTGCGGCGTCGCGGGCCGAATGCCGTCGGCCTTGCGCAGGAGCGTGACGCGCGGTTTGTCTTTGAAGCTTTCCGCCGCGGCGACCGGCGGGCGCGCCGCGTCCTGGAGGAAGTCTTCACCCTGCTGGGCGTGGGGTTGGCGAATCTGGTGGCGGTGCTCGACCCGGACCTGATCGTACTGGGCGGAGGAGTGGCGCAGGGCGCACCGAAATTCTTGCTGCAGGTAGTGAGGAAGGTGGTCAGGCGCATTCAGCCTGATCCTCCGCCCATCCGCCTCAGCACGCTTGGCGAGAATGCCCAGACTGTGGGAGCGGTTTGTGCCGCCTGGGAGGCGGCAATGGCTGCTGTGAGCCGGCAAATCAAAGACTGAACAAACCTAGTACAAATAAATTAAGCAACTAGTGCAAAAAAGGCAGGACGGAAAGCCCTCCAGACTTGCTATCCACCCCCCGTATCAGATAGCGTTAGGACCACTCTTCCGAAAGTCGGGAGCAGGGCACTTCTAGAAAAGAGGGAAGGAATGGGAGCGGTGCAAGGAGTCCGTTTAACCGCCGGCAGAATACTGGTTGTGCTGCTATGTCTGCTGGCCGCCAACAGCGCCTACGTGGCCGCCTACAGCACCCCGGACGTTTTCTACGTCTTCAACGATTTCTTGCACCCCATCCTGGGGATTCTGACCGCCATCTTTTTCATCGTCTTCCTGCGGCGCCATCGCGAATATTTCACCGGCTGGTTAGGGAAAGGTTCGGGAGCGCTGCTGGCGGTTTCGGCGGGGTACGGAATCTTTCTGATGGTCGTGGGCATGACGCGCCCCCACAGCCTGGCGCTCTATCTGCACGTGGGCTTTGCCATCGCCGGGCTCTTCTTCGTGCTGGCGCGCCTGCGCGGCTGGGCGCGCGTGGCTCGAGCGCGGCTTCCCGAGCTGGGCGCTGCGGCGCACCAGGCGTGGCGCTGGACGGCGGTGGTGCTGCCCGTCTGCCTGGTCTTCTACGGGGCGGTAGCGCTCTATCACCATTTCTATCCCAACCCCGAGTACCAGGTACGCAACCCCCTTACCGCGCCCACCTCGATGTACAAAGAAGGGGGAGGGAAGAACAGCCTGATGTTTCCCTCTTCGGCGGTGACGGCGAGCGGCAAGACCATCCCGGCGGAGTTCTTCCTGAACTCCAAATCCTGCGAGGCCTGCCATCCCGACATCTACCACCAGTGGGAAAGCTCCATGCACCACTTTTCGTCGTTCAACAACCAGTGGTACCGGAAAGCCATCGAGTACATGCAGGACACGGTGGGCATCAAGCCCTCGATGTGGTGCGCGGGCTGCCACGATCACGCCGTGGCCTTCACCGACATGATGCAGACGCACCCGGTGCGCCAGATCGAGTTCACGCCCGAGGGGCAGGCGGGGCTGGGGTGCGTCTCCTGCCACGCCATCGTGCACGTTTCCAGCACCATGGGCAACGGCAGTTACGTGATGGAGTACCCGCCGCTCGACCGCCTGGCTTCGAGCAAGAATCCCATCCTGCACGCCCTGGGCAACTACGACATCAAGCTCGACCCCAAACCCCACCGCGAGGCTTTCCTGAAGCCCTTCCACAAGAACCGCAGCGAGGTGGCGGAGTTCTGCTCGGTCTGCCACAAGGTGCACCTGGATGTGCCGGTGAACCATTACCGCTGGATTCGCGGCTTTGACGACTACGACCACTGGCAGGGAAGCGGCGTTTCGGGCAACAGCGCGCGCTCGTTCTACTATCCTCCCAAACCCCTGGTGTGCATCGACTGCCACATGCCGCTCGTGAAGTCGAACGACATGGGGAACATCAACGGCTACGTCCACTCGCACCGCTTCGTGGCCGCCAACACCGCCGTCCCCACCTCGCACGGCGACACGGCGCAGGTGAAGCGAGTGGAAGAGTTCCTGAAGGGCGCGGTAACCGTGGACGTGTTCGCCATCGCCGAGGAGCCCAAGGGAGCCTCCGAGCGCCCCAACCCTGCGGGGCTGCTGGGGGGGCCGCAGAGTTCCTCCATGTTTGCGGTGGGCGAGGAATCGGCGCGCGGGCTGGAAGCCTCGGAGGTGACCGCCGTTCCTCCCGCGCCGATCATGGCGCCGCTCAACCGCGGCGTGGCCTACCTGCGCCGGGGCGAGACGGCGCGTGTCGAGGTGGTGGTGCGCACGCGCAAGGTCGGGCACTTCTTCCCCGGCGGCACCGTGGACGCCTTCGACTGCTGGGTGGAGCTGAAGGCGGTGGACAACCACGGCCACATCGTCTTCTGGAGCGGCGAAAAGGCGGATGGCGGCAAGGGTCCAGTCGATCCCGGCGCGCACTTCTACCGCTCGCTGTCGCTTGACGAGCACGGGAACTGGATCAACAAGCGCAACGCCTGGGCGGCGCACGCCACCGTCTACGCCCACCTGATCCCGCCCGGCGCCGCCGACACCGTGCACTTCCGCATCAAGGTTCCCAAGGATTGCGGCGACAAGATCACCTTTACCGCCAAGCTCAACTACCGGAAGTTTGACTGGTGGAACACCCAGTGGGCGTTCGCGGGGGTGCGCGACCCCAACCAGAAGAACCGCCAGACCACCGCCGACTACGACAACACGCGCTGGCTTTTCGACGGCAGCCTGGCGCACGTTTCGGCCAAGTACAAGCGTATCCCCGACGTGCCCACCGTGGTGATGTCAAAATCGGTGGTGACCGTGCCGGTGCTCGGCGCTTCGTCCGCGCCCTTTAAGCAGCACATCGAGCTTCTCGCCGACGACGTCTACCGCTGGAACGATTACGGCATCGGCCTGCTCCTGCAGGGCGACCTGAAGGGCGCGGCGCGGGCCTTCAGGATCGTCAACCGCATCGACCCCAAGTACGCCGACGGCTGGGTGAACGTGGCGCGGGCACTGGTCCAGGAAGGCAACACCAGCGCCGCGGTGCCTTACCTGAAAACCGCCATGGGGCTCAACCCCCGCCTGGCCAGCGCGCACTACTTCATGGGCCAGGTTTACGAGACGGAGGGCAAGTATCCGCAGGCCTACGCCGAGTTCGCCGTCGCCGCCGCCATTCACCCCGGCGACCGCGTGGTTTCCAACGCCCTGGGCCACATCCTTTTCCTGCAACGCAGGTACGCGCGTGCGGTCAAGCAATTCCAGTACTCGCTGAGCATCGATCCGGAGGACTTGGAATCCCACTACAACCTGATGCTCTGCTACCGGGGGCTCGGCGAAAACGCCCGCTCCAACCACGAGAAGAAGCTTTATTTGCGCTTCAAGGCCAACGAAATCGCCCGCGCCATCACCGGGCCTTACAAGCTCGCTCATCCCGACGACAACAACGAATCGCTGCCTATCCACGAGCACGTTTCGGTGAACGACGAGCCGGCGCAGAATTTCAAGTTCTACTGGGGCTACGGGCAGCGATGGGACTGGCTGCCGGGCGCCAACGGACGCCAGCAGGCAGCGGCGCTGCGCGACTGGCAGAAGGAATACGGCGGGAAGGGCGCCGCAGCGCTGGCGCGCCGAAAGCCGCCGAGTCCCGCCGCCGCGCACGCCGTCACGGCGCGCCAAGCTGCCGAGCGGCACGCCAAGCCGCCGCGGGGCGAATGACCTCAAAGGGCAAAGCAACAGGAGAGGATTGAGTATGGGTGCTACGTCGCGCCGTCACTTTCTGAAGGAGTTGGCGCTCGCGGGAGGCGCCGCCGGTCTGAGCCGCGCCGCCTGGGCGTTCGGCGCCCCTGCGGCGTCCGCCCCCGGGCGCCGCTTTGTCGACGTCACGGCGCCGGCGGGAATCCGCTTCCGGCACTACAACGGCGCCTTCGGCAAGAAATACCTGCCCGAAACCATGGGCTCGGGCTGCGCGTTTATCGACTACGACAACGACGGCAACCCCGACCTGCTGCTCATCAACGGCGCGCCCTTTCCGGGCCACCCGGGGCCGCGCGTCACCATGAAGCTCTATCACAACCACGGCAACGGCACCTTTACGGACGTCACGGCGCGCGCCGGGCTGGACGTGGAGATGTACGGCATGGGCGTGGCGGTGGGCGACTACGACAACGACGGCTGGGACGATCTCTACGTCACCGGCCTGGGCGAAGCCCGCCTCTTTCACAACCAGCACAACGGCACCTTCCGCGACGTGACTCGCCAGGCGGGCGTCAACAACACCGGCTTCGGCACCAGCGCCGCCTGGGTGGACTACGACAAGGACGGCTTGCTCGACCTCTTCGTCTGCAACTACGTGCAGTGGTCGGAGAAGAACGACATCTACTGTTCGCTGGACGGCCGCCACAAGTCCTACTGCACGCCCGAAGCCTACAAGGGCGAGAGCTGCCGGCTATTCCACAACCTCGGGAACGGGCGCTTTGAGGACGTCACCAAGCAGGCGGGCCTCTACGACCCCACGGGCAAGAACCTGGGCGTGGCCATCATCGACTACGACATGGACGGCTGGCCCGACATCGCCGTCTCCGACGACACCGAGGCCAACAAGCTCTACCACAACAACCACAACGGAACCTTCTCCCAGGACGCCGTGCAGGCGGGCATCGCCTACGATTCCAACGGCATCGCGCGCGGCGCCATGGGCATCGACGCCTCGGACTTCGACCGCTCCGGCTACCCCAGCCTGGCCATCGGCAACTTCTCCAACCAGATGCTGGGCCTTTACCACAACGAGAAGAACCGCTTCTTCATCGACATCGCGCCCCAGTCGGCGATCGGCCAGGCCAGCCGCCTGTCGCTTACCTTCGGACTCTTCTTCTTCGACTACGACCTCGACGGCTTCCAGGACCTTTTCGTGGCCAACGGCCACATCGAACCCGACATCGCACGCATTCAGGCCCAGGTGACCTACGCCGAGCGCCCCCTGATGTTCCACAACGACGGCCATGACCGCTTTAACGAAACGGGCAAGGAGCTGGGCTTTACGCGCCAGATGGTGGCGCGCGGCGCCGCCTACGCCGACATCAACAACGACGGCTACCCCGACATCCTGGTGACCACCAACAACGGCCCCGCTCACCTATTTGAAAACCGCGGGCGTGACGCCGCCAACGCCCTGCGCATCAAGACCGTGGGCACGCGCTCCAACCGCAACGGCATGGGGACGGTGGTGCGCGTGGATGCCTCGAACGGCCGGCAGTGGCAGACCGTGCATTCCGGCTCCAGCTACTGCTCGCAGAGCGAGCTCACCCTGACCTTCGGGTTGGGAGGAGCCGCGCGCGCCGACACCGTCTCCCTCACCTGGCCGAGCGGCCAGAAGGATACCCTCCGCGGCCTCAAGGCCAACGCCACCTATACTGTTCAGGAAGGCGGAAAAGTTCTCGCCACGCGTCCCTTCCGGCGCTGAGGCGTCCGCGCTGTGACCCTCCGCTCCCCGCGTGCATCTAATTATCCGGGCATCACCCGCGAACGAATCGAGCTGAGGAGGAAGAGGATGACGCGTGTCTGGAAAAGGGTTGTAGCGGCGGCAGTCGTGCTGGGGATGGCGCTGGCAGCCGCCGCGTGCACGACCACCTACCTGGAAACCACCCGCAGCATGGCCAATCAGCGGTCTTCGCAGCACGTCCAGGGCTGGAGGGAGCACGCCAACAGCCAGCGCATTCTGCCCGCGCTGCCCGGCGCCGTTAGCCGGGAGCAGGCCGCGAAGTAGCGCTGCCCTTCAGGGCGGCATCCGCCCGCCGGCAGCGGTGAGGACATCGCCGCTACAGGCAAA
>JBJKQV010000248.1:0-4884 GCA_046704985.1 Terriglobia bacterium | reverse complement strand
GATCGGATTCGTCTTCCAGCGCTTCAACCTGCTGCCCACCCTGACCGCCGGGCAGAACATCACCATCGCCCAGCACATTCAGGGCAACGGCTTTAACCCGCACCGCTTCGACGCGGTGGTGGACATGCTGGGCATCCGCTCGCACCTCGGCCACAAGCCCTTTGCCCTGTCGGGCGGCCAGCAGCAGCGGGTGGCCATCGCCCGCGCGGTGATCTGCGAGCCCAAAATCCTGCTGGCCGACGAGCCCACCGGCAACCTGGACAGCGAGAATTCCCAGGTGGTGCTCAACATGCTGCGCGAGCTGAACCGCTCGTTCCGCCAGACCATCCTCATGATCACCCACAACCTGGAAGCCGCCGCGGTCAGCGACCACGTGGTGCGCATGCGCGACGGACAGATCATGGGGGATTGAATCCCAAGCCGTTTGCGGCTATTTTCTCTGGTGATGCCCGAATCGCGCGAACCCGCCGAAACCCGCCGAGACCCGCCCATGAGCGGCTGGACGCGCTTCAAGCGCGGCGTGCGCGGCGCCGTCCTCTGGTCCTACCGGCGCGGCAGCTGGCAGTACGACATCATCGTAGGGGTGATTCTGATCTTCATCTTCCTCACCCCGCGCGCCTGGCTGCGCCGCGCGCCGTCGCTGGGGCTGGTGGACTTGCGCCACCGCCAGGGCATCGTCGAAATCGCCCACGGCAAAGACACCTGGACCTACCTGGTGGACTCGCGCCTGGTGCAAACCTTCCCGGCGCTGAAACCCCCGGAAGCGGTGCACAAGATCCTGGACGAGGACCTGGGAAAGCCCTTCACCGTGCGCTCGGTGGAAGTGGTGCGGGACAAGGACGGCGTGGTGCTGGCTTACAAGGCGGTGGTCTCGCGCTGAGGCCGCCGCGGAGAGAAAGGATTGCCGGTGATTCGAGGCTATCGAAACGGACTGCTGCGATGGGGCGCCGCCGTGCTGCTGGGGGCGATTTGCGCGCTGGGCGCTCCCCGGCCTGCGCAGAAGAACCAGCATGAGCTGGCGGAAATCCTGGCGCGCATGGACGAAAGGGCCCGAGACCTGAAGACGGTCACCGCCAACCTGGAGTACACCAAGGTCACGGTGCTCGTCAACGACCACTCGACCGAAACCGGCCGCATCTACTTCCGCAAGGGCCGCAGCCCCGAGGTCCTGCTGCACATCGAGAAGCCCGACACCAAGATCATCCTCTTCAAGAAAAGCAGCGCGCAGATTTACACCCCCAAGACCAATCAGCTTCAGGAGTACGACCTGCGCCACCACAGTTCCCTGCTCCAGCAGTTTCTGCTGCTGGGCTTCGGAAGCGAAAGCAGCCAGATGGAGAAGGCTTACCGCATCAGCCTGCTGCGTGAGGAGCGCCTGCGGGGCGACGCGGTGGCTTTGCTGGAACTCGTGCCGCGCTCCGATAAAGTGGCCGCGCAGCTCTCCAAGGTGCAGCTCTGGGTGAGCGAAGATTCCTGGCTTCCCATGCAGCAGCAGTTTTTCGAGCCGGGAGGCGACTACATGCTGGCGAAGTACACGGCCATGCGCGTCAACCGCCCCCTGCGCTCCTCCACCTTCCGCATCAACACTCCAAAGAACGTCAAGCGGTTGAAGATGGACTGAAGCGGTCGGCGCTGGCGCGCCGCTTTGTGAGCGGCGAAGCCGCCGGTCCCGCTGGGCGGGACCGGCGCTACAAGTTGGACAATGAGTTTGCCGCGCTCAGCACTGCCCGTTCTGGGCGTGGCGTTTGAGCACGCGTGAGCGGACGTTATCCTTGAGCAGGGTCCAATAGGAAGCGTCGAGGTAGGCGCGGATGGAGACGTAGCATCCGCCGCAGGTATTCCGGGCCACGAACTTGTCCATCACCTCGCGGTGCGAGGCATAGGTCTGCTCGAACATCGAGCAGGCGCGCATTCGTCCGTCCGGAGTCACCACCATGAACCGCCGTCCCGCCTGGCAGCCCGGAATGGTGCCCGCCTTGAAGAAATCGTAGACCCCCGCCAGCGTCCAGTCGGAGTTGGTGATGCGGCCGTTCTTCGCCTGCAGCACGCGCAGTTCGTTCATGGTGCTGCGCAGGAGTTCCATGTCCTCCGGCGAGCTGATGTAGTGCTCCATGCCGCCGGTGCGCAGCGGCGTGTAGCAGCTGTAGGAAATCTGCACGCCCCATTCCTTGGCTTTCTCGTAGCTGCCCCGCAAGGTCGTGAGGTTGTCGCGGGTAATGGCGGTGTTCAGCACCACGTCGCCGTTGCCGTAGGCGCCCAGCCGGGGAACCAGCTGCGACAGGTGCTTGAAGAGGCCGGGGGAGCGGCGGAAATCGTCGTGGCGCTCGTCGGGAAAATCCAGGGAGATGGAAAACTGGTTCACGCCCTGATGGCGCAGCGCCAGGTACTTCTCCTCGCTGAACAGGCGGCCGTTGGTCACCAGGATGACGTAGGGCAGGCCGCTCGGCTCCTTGACGGCGCGCACGATCTCGGCCACGTCCTTGCGCAGCAGGGGCTCGCCGCCCGAAATCTGCACCACCATGGGTTTAAGCTGGGCGCGCAAGCGGCCGTAATCCTCCGCGTTGAGCTGCCCCAAGGGGCCGGGCTTGATGCCCCCTTTGTCGCAATGCTGGCAATCGGCCGTGCAGGAATGGGTCAATTCGAAGGAAACCACCAGCGGCCGTTCCGTGCAGAAACTCCATGTGCCTCGCGCGATCATTCGCATCGCACGCCACGCCGGAATTGAGGGCACACATCCTCCTTATCCAACCTTCGGTTTACTGCTGCGGAGGGCAAGCGAACTATACTGAAGTCGGGGTCCGAATCCGGGCTGTGCAAGGCTCTGCACGGCAACGGAAACTTAGCTTACTCCCGCCGCCGCGCGGACGCAAGGGGTGCGGCCCCGCGCCGCCCGGGCGCGATGCTCCCCAACGCCGATTTCGGCCCCGGGCGGGCGATTTGGCTCAACCCTCAATTCCCCCCTTTCGGGCCTGGAGAATCGCCGTTCGGCCCTTTCCTGTTCATTTTGGGTGGGGCCTGTTGTAAGCTAACCGTCTTGTTTCGAGGCCGCTAAGGGCTGCGGCCTAATTGAAAAAAGTTTGGCGTCTAGAGGCTTCGTGGCCCCCCCTCGAGGGGCCGTGACCGGGAATTGGAGATGTCTCTGCGCACCGTAGCCACCAGGCTGTTCTCGAACGTCAAGCTCCGCCGCACGCTGCGCTTCGCCCGCACGCGGGTGCGCGAGTGGAAGATGATTGCCTGGGGTCTCATCCACCCCCACCATCCCGTCCTCGCCCACCTGATTCCCATCCGGCGCTGCAACCTCTCCTGCACCTACTGCAACGAGTTCGATAATTTCTCCAAACCCATCGCCCTGGAGCAGATGTTCGCGCGCATCGACCGGCTGGCGGAGTTTGGGACCTCCATCATCACCCTGAGCGGCGGCGAGCCGCTGCTCCACCCGCAGTTGGAGGAGGTCATCCGCCGCATTCGCCGCCGCGGCATGCTGGCGGGCATGATCACCAACGGCTACCTGCTCACCCCGGCGCGCATCCAGTCGCTCAACGACGCGGGGCTCGAGCACTTGCAGATTTCCATCGACAACGTCCTGCCCGATGACGTTTCCAAGAAGAGCCTCAAGGTGCTCGACCAGAAGCTTCGCCTGCTCGCCGAGTACGCGGTCTTTCAGGTGAACATCAACTCCGTGCTGGGCAGCTCGGTGCGCAAACCCGAGGACGCCCTGAAGGTGGCGCGCCGCGCCCTCGACCTGGGCTTTACCTCGACCGTCGGCATCCTCCACGACCACGACGGGCAACTCCAGCCGCTGAGCGATCAGCAGCAGAGGATCTATTTGCAAATCATGGCTATGGGCCGGCGCTCCTACTCGCGCTTCAACTACTTCCAGAAAGACGTCGCGCACGGCACAGCGCACCGCTGGCGCTGCCGCGCCGGCAGCCGCTACCTCTACATCTGCGAGGACGGGCTCGTCCACTACTGCTCGCAGCAGCGCGGCTACCCCGGCATTCCGCTCGCCCAGTACACCCGCGAGCACCTCGAGCACGAGTACCACACCTCCAAATCCTGCGCCCCCCTGTGCACCATCGCCTGCGTCCAGCAGGTGGGCCTGCTCGATAACTGGCGCCATCCCCAGGACCGCCAGGGCTTCCAAAAACCCATTGATGTGCTGGTGCAGCTCGAAGCTCCTTCCCCGGAACAAAACTGACCAGCCGCCCGTTGCGCCGATCGTTGGGCGAACGCTCCGTAGCGCTGCCCTTCAGGGCAGCACACCGCAGGCGTGCTGATGACCGTGCGGGTCTAAAGCCTGACCGCCGACAGGGGGGCCCAGCGCTACGCAGGATGTTCCAGCTTCCACTCGATCTGCGCCAGGATGCCGCCCAGGATTTTGACGTCGTTGTTGGTAAGTTCCAGGTCCCAGAGCACGCGGCGCAGCTTGACGAGGGTGGCGGCGCGGCTCTTGGGCTTCAGGTAGCCGGCGGCGTCGAGCAGCCGCGCGGCGCGCTCCAGCAGGTGTTCGAGGGCCTGGAGCGCCGCGGGGGCCGACGGGCTGATGCGCACGCTCGCGTCCACGCGGCGCGCGGCGCCCGCCCGCGCCAGCTCGTAGCAGCAGACGGCCACCGCCTGACCCAGGTTCATGGAAGGACAGCCGGCGGCGGTGGGAATGCGCACCAGGGCGTGGCAATGGCTCAGGTATTCGTTCGAGAGGCCGGTCTTCTCCGAGCCGAAAAGCAGCGCCGCGCGGCGCGTGCGCGGCCGGCGCTTCAGCCAAGCGGGCAGGCGGGTAAGTGGAATCAGCTCACGGTCCAGGTTGCGGCGCGCTCCGGAGGTGGTGCCGATCACGCAGTCGCAGTCGCCCACCGCCTCGGGCAGGGTCATCTTGCGCGCCCCGCG
>JBJKQV010000247.1:0-29388 GCA_046704985.1 Terriglobia bacterium | reverse complement strand
CAAGCGCACCGAGAAGGATTTGGAGCGCATCAATCGCTCGCTGCGCACCCTGAGCGAGTGCAACCTGGCCATGGTGCGCGCAGCGACGGAGCCCGAGCTGCTTCAGGAAGTCTGCCGAATCATGGTGGAGCAGGGCGGCTACCGCATGGCTTGGGTGGGCTACGCCGAGCACGACGAAGCCAAGACCGTGCGCCCGGCGGCGGTGGCGGGGGCGGAGGAAGGGTATCTGGCGGCGGCGAAGATCACCTGGGCCGACGACGTGCACGGCCACGGCCCCACCGGCACCGCCATCCGCACCGGACGCCCTCACGTGGTGCGCGACATCCTGCAGGACGAAAACTTTGCGCCCTGGCGCGAGGACGCGCGCCAGCACGGCTACGCGTCCACGGCGGCGCTGCCCGTGCTGGTGAACGGCCGGCCGCTGGGCGCGCTGCGCGTCTACGCCCAGGCGCCCGACGCCTTCGACGAAGAGGAAGTGGAACTGCTCCAGGAACTGGCCGCCGACCTCTCGTTCGGCATTCAGGCTCTGCGTACGCGCGCCGAGCGTGCGCGCGCCGCGCGCGCCTGGCGGGAGAGCGAAGAGAAATTCCGGCAGATGGCCGAGAACATCCGTGAGGCGGTGTGGATGGTCGACGCAACGAGCGCCCGGGCGCTCTACGTGAGCCCCAGCTACGAAGCCGTCTGGGGGCGCACGGCGCAGGAGCTGGAGACTCTGCCCCTGGGGTGGCTGGAGGCCCTCCATCCCGCCGACCGCCACCGGGTGCGCGAGGCCATGGGAGGCAACATCCCCCGCAAGGCTTTCGAGGCGGAGTTCCGCGTGGTGTGGCCGGACGGTTCGGCGCACTGGGTGCGGGACCGGTCGTTCCCGGTGCGCGGCCCGGGCGGAGAGGTGCGGCGCCTGGTGGGCATCTCGGAGGACATCACGGAACGCCGCTTGGCCGAGGAAGCGCTGCTGGAAAGCGAGGAGCGCTTCCGGCAGTTGTTCAACGAGATGAACGTGGGTTGCGCGCTCTTCGAGGTGACGCGCGACGCGGGCGGGCTCCCCGCCGACGCGCAATTCCTGGAGGTGAATCCCGCCTTCGAGCGCCTGACGGGCCTGACGCGCCACGCGCTGATTGGCCGGGGGCTGCTGGAGGTTTTTCCAGAGCTGGGCACCTGGCTGGGAAAATTGGGGCGCGTGGCGCTGCGCGGCGAATCGACGCGCTTTGAGGACTGGTTTCCGGCCCTCGGTAAGTACCTTGACGTCACCGCCTTCCGTCCGCAGGCGGGGCAGTGCGCGGCGGTTCTGGCCGACATCACCGAACGTCAGGAGGCCCAGCAGGCCATCGAGGAGGCGGAGCGCAAGTACCGCAGCATCTTCGAAAACGCCGTGGAGGGCATCTTCCAGGTGCGCGGTGACGGCAGCCTGCTGACCGCCAACCCGGCCTTGGCGCGCCTGCTCGGCTACCAGAGCGCGGAAGAGTTTCTGCGCGAGGCGTGCAACTTCGAGAACCACCTCTACGTCGAGCCGCGCCACCCGTCGGGATTCATAGCGCTGCTGCGCCAGCAGGGTGCTATTTCCGACTTTGAAACTCAGATGCGGCGCAAGGACGGTAGAGTGATCTGGGTGATGGGGAGCGCCTACGCGGTGCGCGACGACGCAGGCCGGGCGCTCTACTACGAGGGCACGCTGCGCGACATCACGGAGCTGAAGAAGACCGAAGAAGCGCTGCGCCAGCTCTCCGCGCAACTGCTGCACGCCCAGGACGACGAGCGGCGGCGCATCGCCCGCGAGCTGCACGACAGTACCGGGCAGTACCTGGCGGCGCTGGCCATGAACCTGTCGTGGCTCAACCAGTCGTGCGCCACCTCCGACGCGCAGGTGGGCTCGGTGGTCACCGAGAGCATCGACCTGGTGAAGCGGTCGCTTTCGGAAATCCGCAACTTCTCCTACCTGCTCCACCCTCCGGTGCTCGACGAGTACGGGCTGGCGGCGGCGCTGCAGTGGTACGTGCAGGGTTTCTCGCAGCGCAGCGGCATTGCCGTGGAACTGGACTTGCAGCACGGCCTGCCGCGCCTGACCCGCGACGCCGAAACGGCGCTCTTCCGGGTGGTGCAGGAGTCGCTCACCAACGTCCACCGCCACTCGGGCAGCTCGACGGCCAAAATCTCCTTGCGCCGCGAGGCTGGAAACCTCATCCTCGACATCTCCGACCAGGGGCACGGCGTCTCCTTTATGTCCACGGAAACGGGCGCCGGCGCGGTGCGCGCGGGCGTGGGCATTACGGGGCTCAGGGAGCGCATGCGCGAGCTGGGAGGCTGGCTGGAAATCGAATCCAACTCGCACGGCACCCTGGTCCATTCCAGCCTGCCGCTGGAACTGAAGGAGGTCGTGGAATGAAGAGCCTGAGGATCCTGCTCGCCGACGATCACGAGATCGTGCGCCACGGGCTTCGGCGCCTGCTGGAAGCGCAGCCGGGATGGCAAATCTGCGCGGAGGCGGAGTCGGGCCGGCAGGCAGTTGAGGAGGCGCGGCGCGTGCGCCCCGACGTGGCGGTGCTCGATTACTCCATGCCGGAGCAGAACGGCGTGGAGGCGGCGCGCCAAATCCTCAAGGCTCTGCCCGAAACCGAAATCGTGTTGCTCACCATGCACGATTCGGAACAGTTCCTGCGTGAGGCGATGGAGGCCGGGGTACGCGCCTATGTGCTGAAGTCCGATACCATGAGCGAGCTGGTCGCCGCCGTGCGCGCCCTGGGCGCTCACGAGCGGTTCCTTTCGGCGGGGGCTTCGGGACTGGCTTTGGAAGGCTTTCTGCGCGGCGCGGAGCCCGCCCCGCCCGACCACCTGACTCCCCGCGAGCGCGAAATTGTGCAGCTCCTGGCGCAGGGCAAGAGCAATAAGGAAGTCGCCGTGGCGCTCGACATCAGCGTCAAAACCGTCGAGGCCCACCGCGCCAATATCATGCACAAACTCGGCTTCACCTCCTTCAGCGATCTCGTCCACTACGCCATCCGCCACAAGATCGTCGAGGCTTAGGCGCCCCCTACGCGCTGCCTCCCGCCAAACCAAAGGCAACGCGGGTTGCGATGCCTGGACGACCACAAGAGACTGTGCCAAGATGCCGGCTTGTGGGTTGCAGGTTGACCTTGCAGGCTCGCGTGAGGGCGGCGCCTCGAGCGCCGCAACTCGCCCCCGGAGGAAAGAACCCCATGTCAGAAGATAGCAAAGAGCTGGTGCGCCGCTTCTTTGAGGACGCCCTCAACCGGCGGAATTTCGACGCCCTGGACGAATTGCTCGACCCGGACTACGTCTACCGCGGCGTGGTGGAAGGAGAGATTCGCGGCTGCGAGGCGATGAAGCGCTTTGTAACCTCGCTCTACAGCGTTCTTCCCGATGCCCGGCACGTGATCCAGGAGCAGATCGCCGAGGGTGACCGGGTGGTGACGCGCTTCAAGACCACGGGCACGCCGCAGGTGGAATTCATGGGCATCGCGCCCGACGGCCGATCGTTTACCGTGGACGAAGTCAGCATCCACCGCATTGCCGGGGGAAAGATTATTGAAGACTGGACGCTGTGGGACGTCGAGGGCTTGCGCCGGCAGTTCGGCGCAGGCGAATCGCGAGGCGGATAACCAAGTCGCGGCCGAAAAGTTCCGGCGCGGCGGCAACCGCGCCCGGTTTTTCGCTTGCGCCCTCAGTAAGCCTGCGTGCCCAGCACTACCGGAATACCCAGATCCTTCTCGACCCGGAATTTGAACTCGTCAAAATCAATCGGGCACTGGGAGGTTTCCATGGCCGTCTTGACGCAGGTGCCCAGGTGCAGCGCCTCGATGGGACGGTCCACGCTCTTGCAGGCATCGTTGAGGAACCGGATGCGCGGAATCGCCAAGCCCGGGCAGTCGCCGCAATCGGTCATCGCCACCAGATCCACTTCATCGTAGCGCGCGAATTCGCCTTCCTTCTTGTGGATCGCCTTGTAACACTTCGCGCAGGCAACACACGAGTGATCTTTGATGCGCTTGCAATACAGAATTGCCACCTTGGCCATACGTACCTCCCTCTAGCAGGGTCTCTGAACTGACGCCGCGACACTTCACTTGGCCAGACATCGCCAAGAAGTCCTTCCCAACATCCTGTCAACGCACCGCCCAGCCTTATAGACCTTTTGTCTCGCTCCTTGGTTGCCCGGATTTTTGTTTCTGCTCCTTTGTCCGCACAGGGGCGTCATTTGACGCGGCGGGGTTTTGGGCACGGTTGCTCCAATGCGGCCAAAATGTACCAACCGCGGACATTTCTACTCGCGCCAAGTTTCCAGACAACGAAATGGCGCACTGTCCTGTCCATAGTACGGACTTATCCTGCAAAGGAGGCTCCATGCCGAGCTACGTCAATCCAGAGAAATGCGACGGATGCAAGGCCTTGGACAAGACGGCCTGCCAGTACATCTGTCCCAACGACCTGATGGTCTTGGACAAAGACAAGATGAAAGCGTACAACCGCGACGTCTCGATGTGCTGGGAGTGCTACAACTGCGTGAAGATTTGCCCCACGCAGGCGATCGAAGTCCGTGGCTATGCTGATTTCGTACCCTTGGGCGCTTCGGTGACCCCGATGCGCTCCACCGATTCCATTATGTGGACGGTGAAATTCCGCAACGGAACCCTCAAGCGCTTCAAATTTCCCATCCGCACGACGCCGGAAGGCACGGCCAAGCCGGATGGCGGCTACAAAACGGATGGTGAGGACCTAAGCAGCGTCAATCTGTTCACGGAGCCGGAATCTCTCGGGCTCCCGGAAGTGTTCCGGCTGGACAAGAAGGAGGGCGCCCATGCCTAATTTCGAAAAAGTGGTGGTCGAGACCGACCTGCTGATTTTGGGAGGGGGCATGGCCGCCTGCGGTGCGGCGGTGGAAGCCGCGCACTGGGCCAAGCAGCACGGCCTGAAGGTAACGCTGGTGGACAAGGCAGCCGTGGACCGCTCGGGCGCGGTGGCCATGGGGCTTTCGGCCATCAACCAGTACGTGGGCCTGAAAGACGGCGCTAACAGCGTCAAGGACTACGTCGAGTACGTGCGCAACGACCTGATGGGCATCACCCGCGAGGATCTGGTGGCCAACATCGCCCGCCACGTTGACTCGACCGTGCACCTGTTCGAAAAGTGGGGCCTCCCCATTTGGAAGGACGCGGAAGGGAAGTACGTGCACGAGGGCCGCTGGCAGCTGATGATCAACGGCGAGTCCTACAAGGTGATCGTGGCCGAAGCCGCCAAGAACGCCCTGCGCGAGTCGGGCACCGGCGAGGTCTACGAGCGCATCTTCATCGTGGGGCCGTTGATGGACGGCGACCGCTGCGCGGGCGCCATCGGCTTCTCGATTCGTGAAAACAAGGTGTACATCTTCAAAGCCAAGGCCACCTTGGCGGCCATGGGCGGTGCGGTCCACGTCTTCAAGCCGCGGAGCAGCGGCGAAGGCATGGGGCGCGCCTGGTATCCACCCTGGAACTCCGGTTCTTCCGCCTATTTCACCCTCAAGGCGGGGGCGGAAATGACCTGCCAGGAAGTGCGCTTCATCCCCGTGCGCTTCAAGGATGCTTACGGGCCTGTGGGCGCATGGTTCCTGCTCTTCAAATCCCGCGCCACCAACGCCATGGGCGGCAACTACATGGTGGAGCGCAAGGCGGAGCTGGAGAATTGGGCGCCTTACGGCAAGGTGAAGCCCGTGCCGGCCAACCTGCGCAACTACCTCGGCATGCTCGACGTCATGGAGGGCAAGGGTCCCATCTCCATGCGCACCGAGGAAGCCATCACCAATATCGCCGAGAAGTTCAAGGACGACCCCTTGGCCTACAAGAAGAAGATGAAGGAGCTCGAATCAGAGGCATGGGAAGACTTCCTGGACATGACCATTTCCCAGGCTATCCTCTGGGCCGGCACCAACACGCAGCCCGAACAGAAGAGCTCGGAGATCGCCGCAGCCGAGCCCTACTTCATCGGGTCGCACTCCGGCGCTTCCGGAGCGTGGGTGAGCGGTCCCTCCGACTTGCAGAACAAGGAGACCCAGCCGGAGTACTTCTGGGGCTACTGCAACATGTCCACGGTGAAAGGGCTGTTCTGCGCCGGGGACGCGTCGGGGGCTTCGAGCCATAAGTTCTCCTCCGGGGCTTGCACGGAAGGCCGTATTGCCGCCAAGGAAGCCGTCCGCTTCGTGGTGGACAACAACACCATGCCGCAAGTGAGTCCCGAGGCTCTGGAGGCCAACATCCGCGAGATGCTGCGCCCCTTGGAGACCTACGAGGCGAACAAAGACAAGACCACGGACCCCGAGATTAACCCCTTCTACATCAAGCCTCGCCTCTTCATGTTCCGCCTACAAAAGATCATGGACGAGTATGCGGGGGGCGTGACCGCTCAGTTCAGCACCAACAAGACGTCCCTTGAGCGGGGTCTCGAACTCCTGACATTCCTCAAGGAAGACTCGGAAAAACTGGCAGCCTCCAACCTTCACGAACTCATGCGGTGCTGGGAGAACGTTCACCGTATGTGGCAGGCCGAGGCGCACGTCAGGACAGTGCTCTTCCGGGAGGAGACTCGTTGGCCCGGTTACTACTTCCGGGCGGACAAGCCTCAGATGGACGAAAAGGATTGGCACGTTTTTGCCAACTGCCGGTTTGATCCCAATAGCGGGGACTGGCAGATGCAGAAGCGGCCCGTCCTTCAACACTTCCAATAGCCCGTGTCCCGCAAGGGGCCGGCGGTTTTCACTTCGCCGGGGGGTTCTCGCAGAGAGCGGGAACCCCTCGGAGGGGGTGTCGCAATGGCTGATTCAGTCCGACGCACGTGTCCGTACTGCCAGCAGCCTATGGCGCGCTGGGCCAACCCTCAGCTCGCCTGCTGGGGCGGCGAGTACCAGCTCGTCTGCTTCAACGACGAGTGTCCGTACTTCCTGCGCGGCTGGGACTGGATGGAAAGCCACTTCCACGTCCACGCCTCGTACCGCCACCGGCTCGATCCCCAGACCGGCGACAGCGGGCCCTTGCCCGTCTGGTCGCGCAGCGCGTTGCGCGATCTCATTCTGGTCGAAGAGGAAGCGACTCATGTCTGATTCTATTCCCATCTTGGCTTCCCGCCCGCCCGCCTGCACGCCGCTCGGTCCTGACGACGTGCTGGAGTTCGGGTGCGGGAAGGAACTCGACTGCTTTACCTCCTGCTGCCGCGACATCTCCATCATCCTTACCCCCTACGACGTCCTGCGCCTCAAGAACGCCCTGAAGATGGATTCTTCGGATTTTCTGGAGAAGTACACGGTGCTGATGTGCACCGGCAAGCAGCGCCTGCCCATCGTGCTGCTGAAGATGAACCCCGACGACAAGCGGTGCCCGCTGGTTACCCCCGAAGGGTGCAGCGTTTACGCGCACCGTCCCTGGGCCTGCCGCATGTACCCGCTGGGGCTGGCCGAGCCCAAGAATCCCAACCCCGACGAACACGGCTTCTATTTCATGCTGCAAGAAGATCAGTGCCACGGCCACGGGCAGGGGCCGCGCTGCACCATCCGCGAGTACGTGTCGAGCCAGGGGATCGACGCATTTGAAATGATGGGAGCGTCGTTCAAGCAACTGATGCTGAACGAATTCTGGCAAAAGGAGGAGCCTCTGCCGCCCGAGAAGCTCGCCATGTACGTTCTGGCGTGCTACGACCTGGACCGCTTCCGGCGCTTCGTCTTCGAAACGCGTTTCCTGCAGATGTTCGACGTTCACGAAGCGCGCCAGGAAGCGCTGCGCAGCGACGACGTGGAGCTGCTGGATTTCGCCATGCAATGGCTGCGGTTTAGTTTGTGCGGCGAAAAGACCATGCGGCTCAAGAGGGGCGCCGAAGAAGTCCCGCGCCCGTCCCCGGCCGAGCCCGAGGCGGTGAAGGCGTCCGTACCCTAGGTTCCAATGAGCGCTTTGGAAGCAAACGGCGGCGAAGTCAGAAACATCCTGGTCATCGGTGGAGGCGTAGCCGGGCTTACCACCGCCCTGGAGGCGGCGGAAGCAGGCTGCCAGGTGGTGCTGGTCGAGAAAGCGGCATTTTTGGGCGGCCGCGCAATCCACTTCAACCAATACTTTCCCAAACTCTGTCCCCCCACCTGCGGGTTCGAAATCAATTTCCGGCGCCTCAAGAACAATCCCCGCGTCACGGTGCTCACCCGCGCCGAGCTCTCCGAGCTGCGCGGCTCGCCCGGCCATTACGAAGCGGTGGTCAAGGTTTCTCCCCGCTACGTGACCGGGGCGTGCACGCTGTGCGGGGAGTGCGTGGAGGCGTGCCCGGCCGAGCGCCCGGACGAGTTCAACCTGGGCCTGTCGAAGACCCGGGCCGTCTACCTGCCGCACGCCATGGCCTTCCCGGAGCTCTACGCCTTGGACCGCGAACTCTGCCCGGAGGGTTGCAAGGCGTGCGTGGATGCCTGCCCGTACGGCGCCGTGGATCTGGGCCAGCAGGTCGAGTACAGGAAGTTTTCGGTGGCGGCGGTGGTGGTGGCCACGGGCTGGGAGCCCTACGACGCCGCCCTGCTCACCAACCTGGGATTCGGCAAGTTTCCCAACGTGGTCACCAACGTCATGCTGGAGCGCATGGCGGCCGGGAATGGCCCGACGGCGGGCAAGATTCTCCGCCCCTCCGACGCCCGCCCGCCCGCGCGCGTGGCCTTTGTACAGTGCGCCGGCTCGCGCGACGAGAACCATCTTCCCTACTGCTCGAGCGTCTGCTGCTCGGCTTCGCTGAAGCACAGCACCTACATCCACACCCTCTATCCGGAAGCCGAGGTCTCGATCTTCTATATCGACGTGCGCACGCCGGGGATGCTCGAGGAGTTCCGCGCGCAGGTGGCCTCGAACCCGCATCTGCAACTGGTCAAGGGCAAAGTCGGCAAGATCGAAGAAGACCCGCAAACCCACGACCTGCTGGTGACGGCGGAGGAAGTCATGGCGGGCAAGAAGGAGGTTCGGCGCTTCGACCTGGTGGTGCTGGCCACCGGCATGGTGCCGCAGACCTCGGGGCTGCCGTTGAGCCTGGCGCGGGACGATTTCGGATTCCTCTCCGACGGAACGCCGGGGATTTACGGCGCGGGCTGCGTGAAGCGCCCGGAGGAGGTTTCGGCGAGCATTCGCGACGCCACCGGCGCGGCGTTGAAGGCGCTGCAGTGCGCGGTGAGGAGCAACCCCCATGGGTAACAAGCTGGGCGTTTACATCTGCACGGGCTGTTCGATCGGCGAAAGCCTGGACGTCGAACGCCTGTCGTCGGTCGCCCAGAAGGAGTTCAAGGCTCCGGTGGTGAAGGT
Source organism: Terriglobia bacterium (assembly GCA_046704985.1). GTDB lineage: Bacteria > Acidobacteriota > Terriglobia > UBA7540 > UBA7540 > JBJKQV01. The sequence continues at coordinate 20,092 of JBJKQV010000247.1, read as the reverse complement.
TCACCCCTTCCTGTGCGGCGCGGAGGGCGTGGCGGCCATCCGCAAGGATCTGAGCGAGGGCGCCGTGGACGCGCTGGTGGTAGCGGGCTGCTCGCCGCGCATGAAGGCGGCGGAGTTCAGCTTCGATCCCAAGGGCGTGCTGGAGCGCGTCAACCTGCGCGAGCACGTGGTGTGGAGCCACGAGGCAAAGCAGGACGAAACTCAGGCGCTGGCCGAGGATTACCTGCGCATGGGGATCGTCAAGGCGCAGAAGGCGGAGACTCTGGAACCGGTGGCGGAGGGCATTTCCAAGACCCTGATGGTAGTGGGCGGCGGCGTGACCGGTCTGACAGCGGCCCTGGAAGCAGCGGCGGCGGATTACGAAGTCGTCCTGGTCGAGAAGCAGCCGCAACTGGGCGGCGCGCTGGCAAGCGCGAAGCGGCGCTGGCCCGCCCGGCCGCCTTACACGCAGATGGAAGAGACGGGCCTGGCGGAGATGGTCGAGAAGGTGACCTATCACCCCAAGATCCGGGTTCACACCTCGACGACCATTACCAAGACGGAAGGGCAGCCGGGGATGTTCGACGTGACCCTGCAGAACAGCGGCGCCCCCGAGACCTGCCGGGTGGGCGCCATCGTCCTGGCCACCGGCGCCCGCCCCTACGACGCTACGCGGCTGGCGAACCTCGGCTACGGCGCCTCGCCCGACGTGGTTACGCAGCAGGAGTTTGAAGCGCTGCTCACCGATGGCCCCCTGCGCCGTCCCTCCGACGGGCAGCCGGCCGAAAACGTCCTGTTCGTGCAGTGCGCGGGCTCGCGCGACCCCGAGCACCTTCCTTATTGTTCGGCATTCTGCTGCCTGGCCTCGCTCAAGCAGGCGGACTGGCTCCATCAGCACAGCCCCGGGACCAAGACCTCGATCATCTATCGCGACCTCATCGCTACCGGCCAGTACGAGCGCTACTTTGCGCGCGTGCAGAACCATCCCGACATGTTCCTGATGAAGGGCGAGGTGGCGGGGGTGGCGCGGAACGGCGACGGGCGACTGCAGGTGGAAGTGAAGAACACGCCGGTGGGCGAAGCGCTGCGCATGAGCGCCGACGTGGTGGTGCTGGCCACGGGCCTGGTGCCCAACGCCGCCGACGGCGAGGCCATCCGCACGCTGCGCGACGCGCAGGCCAAGGTGGAGCGAAACGAGTCCGAGACCCAGCGCGCCGAGGCGGAAAAGACCGTCGAGAAGCTGCGCGCCCACGAGGGAACCGAGATCCTGAACCTCGCCTACCGCCAGGGCCCCGACCTGCCGGTACTGCACGACGGCTTTCCCAATTCCAATTTCATCTGCTTCCCTTACGAAACGCGGCGCACGGGGATTTACGCGGCGGGGGCGGTGCGCGCGCCCATGGATTCGGCGGCCGCCGTCGAGGACGCCACGGGCGCGGCGATGAAGGCCATCCAGAGCGTGGAGATGGCGGCATGCGGCCAGGCCGTCCACCCGCGCGCGGGCGACCTCTCCTATCCCAGCTTCTTCCTCCAGCGGTGCACGCAGTGCAAGCGCTGCACCGAGGAGTGCCCCTTCGGCTCGCTCGACGAGGACGAGAAGGGCACGCCCAAGTTCAACCCCTATCGCTGCCGGCGCTGCGGCATCTGCATGGGCGCCTGCCCGGAGCGCATCATCTCCTTCAAGAACTACTCCGTGGACATGATCGCCAGCATGATCAAGGCCATCGAGGTGCCGGAAGAGGACGAAGAGAAGCCGCGCGTGCTGGTTTTCATGTGCGAGAACGATGCCTACCCGGTGCTCGACCTGGCGGGTCTGCGCCGCCTGCAATACGACGCGAGCGTCCGCGTGATTCCGCTGCGCTGCCTGGGTTCACTCAACATCGTCTGGGTTGCCGACGCCCTGTCGCGCGGCATCGACGGCGTGCTGCTGCTGGGCTGCAAGTACGGCGACGACTATCAGTGCCACTTCGCCAAGGGCAGCGAGCTGGCCAACCGGCGCCTCGAGAACGTCAAGGAAACCCTGCAGCGCCTGCAATTGGAGCCGGAACGCGTCCAGGTGGAGCAGATTTCCATGGACCAGGTTGAAACCCTGCCGGCGCTGATCAACGGGTTTGTCGGCCGGGTACGCGAGTTGGGGGCGAACCCTTACAAGGGATTTTAGTCATGCCCGAACCGTTGAGCGTCCAACCCGATTCCGAAGTCGTCGCGGCGGTGATGGCTTGCGGCGGTGAAGACCTGAAGAAGTGTTTCCAGTGCGCCACCTGTTCGTCGGTGTGCACGCTCTCGGGTCAAGACGGCACCTTCCCGCGGCGGCAGATGCTCGCCGCGCAGTGGGGTCTGAAGGAGCAACTCCTGGAAGACCCCGGGCCGTGGCTCTGCTTCTACTGCGGCGAGTGTTCCGAGAACTGCCCGCGCCAGGCCCACCCCGGCGAAACCATGATGGCGCTGCGCCGCTACCTTACCTCCGCCTACGACTGGACGGGGTTGTCGCGGCTGATGTACCGCTCGGGGTTCTGGGAGGTGGGCGTTCTGGCGGCGGTGGCGGCGCTGATGGTGATGCTCTTCACCCTGCCGAGCAATTTCGGCTTCGGACTGCTCCACCGGTCGGGCACCGCGCCCCTGGTCCACGTGAACCTCAACATGTTCGCGCCCATCGAGCTCGCGCACCTGGGCGACACGGTTCTGGCTGTGGTCCTGGGCGCGCTCGTGCTTTCCAACGTGGCGCGCATGTTCTACTACCTGACGCGCGGACACGACATTCCGGCGCGCCTCTATCTGACCTACCTGCCCCGCCTGATCGTCCAGGGACTGACGCAGATGCGCTGGAAGGATTGCCGGGCTTCCGACGCGCTCAAGAACTGGATCCGCCACCTGCTGCTGGTGACCGGCTACGGCACCATGTTCACGCTGGTGGTGATCTTCCTTCCCTGGTTCCAGGTGCAGGACACGAGCATTCGCTGGACGAGTTATCTGGGTTATTACGCCACCGCGGTGCTGATCGTGGCGACGGTGTGGATGCTGGCCGACCGGGCCGGCAAGCGCGGCGAGATGTACCGCTTCAGCCATTTTTCCGACTGGCTGTTTCCGCTGCTGCTCTTCCTCACCGCCCTGACCGGCATCCTGGTGCACGTGCTGCGGGTCAACGACGCCCCCATGGCGACCTACGTGATGTACACGGTTCACCTGGCGATCGCCGTGCCCATGCTGGTGGTGGAAGTGCCTTTTGGAAAGTGGGCTCACTTGTTGTACCGGCCGCTGGCCCTGTACGTGGCGGCGGTGCGGAAGGAGGCCGGCGAGGTGGCCGGCCGGGAAGCGGCGGTGGCGGCCCGGGCGGCTGCCTAAGCCCAATACCTAGCACCGCGGCCGGCGGCCGCAAGACGAGTTTGCAGGAGGAGACAAGAATGGCAGACCAGAAACCGAAGACTCCGATGCTCGACGAACTGGAAAAAGGCCCCTGGCCGAGCTTCGTGAAGGAGATCAAAGGGGCGGCCGAGAAAAACCCCATGGCCCAGGACCTGCTGGGACAGTTGGAGCTCTCCTACAAGGAGAAGATCAGCCACTGGAAGCACGGCGGCATCGTGGGGGTGATGGGCTACGGCGGCGGGGTGATCGGGCGCTACAGCGACGTGCCCGAGAAGTTCCCCAACGTTTCGCACTTCCACACCCTGCGCGTCAACCATCCCTCCGGGTGGTTCTACACCAGCGACGTGCTCAGGAAACTTTGCGACATCTGGGAGAAACGCGGTTCGGGCCTGACCAACTTCCACGGCTCGACCGGTGATTTCGTTTTCCTGGGGACCACCACGCCGGAGTTGGAGCCCACCTTCAACGACCTGACAAAGCTGGGATTCGACCTGGGCGGGTCGGGTTCGGTGATGCGCACGCCTTCGGCCTGCGTGGGTCCGGCGCGCTGCGAATGGGCCTGCTACGACACGCTGAAGCTCTGCAACGACCTGACGCACACCTACCAGGACGAGCTGCACCGCCCGGCGTTTCCCTACAAGTTCAAGTTCAAGTGCAGCGGGTGCCCCAACGACTGCGTCGCCTCCATCGCGCGTTCCGATCTTTCCATCATCGGCACCTGGAAGGACGACATCCAGCAGGACGACGCGGCGGTCGCGGAGTACGCCAAGAGCGGGACGGACATCCAGAAGGACGTCTGCGACCGCTGCCCGACCAAGTGCATGAGCTGGGACGGCAAGAAACTCGCCATCAACAACCGCGAGTGCGTGCGCTGCATGCACTGCATCAACGTCATGCCCAAGGCCCTGCGCCCCGGCAAGGAGAAGGGCGCCACGCTGCTGCTGGGCGCCAAGGCTCCCATCCTGCAGGGCGCGCTGCTTTCTTCGGTGCTCATCCCCTTCGTCCCCGAGGCGGAGCTGCTGGACACCCTGAAAGAGCTGGTCTCGCGCATCTGGGATTTCTGGGGCGAGTACGGCAACAACCGCGAGCGGGTGGGCGAACTGGTCCAGCGCATCGGACTGCCGGCCTTCCTCGACGCCATCGGATTGGATCCCGCGCCGGAGATGATTTCCGCGCCCCGCGACAACCCCTACATCTTCTTCCAAGAAGAAGACGGGCAACCCGCCGCTGAGGCGGCGCAAGCGACTTCCAAGGAGGCAAAGTAATGGCTACACAAACCGAGCGTTTGACCGATATCGGACCCCCCAGCTATGAGAAGTTTCTGCCTCCTGTGGTGAAGAAGAATTACGGCAAGTGGAAGTACCACGAGAACCTGGCGCCGGGCGTGCTCTGTCACGTCTCGGAGTCGGGCGAGCGGCTCTACACGGTGCGCGCCGCCTCGCCGCGCCTGCTGGGCATCCAGACGGTGCGCCTGTTCGCCGATTTGGCGGACAAGTACACGGGCGGATACCTGCGCTTCACCAGCCGCAACAACGTGGAGTTTCTGCTGGAGAAGAAGGAAAACATCGAGCCTCTCAAGCAGGAGCTCGCGAAGGCGGGCTTCCCGGTGGGCGGCACCAACAACGCCATCAGCAACATCGTCCACACCCAGGGGTGGGTGCACTGCCATTCGTCGGCGACCGACGCTTCGGGCGTCGTGAAGGCGGTGATGGACGCCCTGTGCGACCGCTTTACGCACGAAAACCTGCCCGCCAAGCTGCGCATCGCCCTGGCCTGCTGCCTGAACATGTGCGGGGCCGTGCACTGCTCGGACATCGCCATCCTGGGCATTCACCGCAAGGCGCCCAAGGTTGTGCACGATAACCTGAAGAAGCTCTGCGAAATCCCCACCGTCATTTCCTCCTGCCCGACGGGCGCCATCCGCTCGGCGACCGTGGACGGGAAGCCGTCGGTGGAAGTGGTCGAAGAGCAGTGCATGTTCTGCGGCAACTGCTACACGGTTTGCCCTGCCATGCCGCTCAACAACCCCGAGTACGACGGAATTTCCATCTGGGTGGGCGGCAAGGTGAGCAACGCGCGCACCGAGCCGCGCTTCTCCAAGCTGGCGATTCCTTTCATTCCCAACAACCCGCCGCGCTGGCCGGAAGTGGTCGAAGCGGTGGTCAACATCGTAGACGTCTACGCCCGCAACGCCCGCAAGTACGAGCGCGTGGGCGAGTGGATCGAGCGCATCGGCTGGCCGCGCTTCTTTGAACTGACGGGGATTCCGTTCACCCGCTATCACATCGACACGTTCAAGAACGCGGGGCTGACCTTCGCCCGCTCCACGCATATCCGGTTCTAGGAGAGCGCCATGTCAGTCGCCATTGAAACTCTGGCCGAAGAAATGTTCCAGATGATTTCGGAATCCCAGGGTAAGCGCAACCTCAAGGCCATGGACCTGACCAAGGCCATGATCGCCAAGCACGGCGACGCCGAGTGCAGCAAGGATGACTGCAAGCACGCCATCCGCCAGCTCATCGACTCGGGCCGCTGTGTGTACAGCTATTTCGGCGGCAGCTTCATCACCCTGCCGCACAAGGAAGGCGCCGCGCCGGAATAGAGGAGTCCCGGCGCGCGCGTCACGGCTAGGAAGGGAAGCTCCATGAGCAGGAAGGAGTTGCTATGAGTCAGGCACCTCAGAGAAAGGCGAAGGCTGCGGAAGACACCAAAGAACTTGTTTCCACCCTCCGCCGCTGGCAGGAAATCGAAGACGGTAGCGTCACCGCCTGCTCGGGAATCATCGACCAGACCGAGAATCCTCTGATTCGCCTGGTGATGGAGATCATCCGCCAGGACTCGGTGATGCACAAGAAGGTGCAGCAGGTGATGATCGACAGCCTGGAAAAACAGGCCATCAGCCTCTCCCCCGAGGAACTGGCGCAGATTTGGGACAGCATCGAGCGCCACGCCGAGATGGAGAAGGAAACGATCGCGCTGGCCGAAAAGGCGCGCAAGAATTGCCGCCTCTTCGTCCTCCGCCACCTGCTCACTTATCTCATCGAGGATGAGCAGAAGCACGACCGCCTGCTTGCTCAGCTGGAAGACTTTAAGCGCGGAATCTATCCCTACGCCTGAAACGGGATGAGCCCATGGCACTTTTCAAAGCGGTGAAAAAACCGGCAGTAGCGGGAGGGGTCTCCACCGGCGCGCAGATCAGCCCTCTGCGCCCGCGCTACGTGGCCAAGACGCCTCCCTGCGCGGACGGCTGCCCGTGCGGCACCGACATCCGCGCCTGGATCAACATCATCGCCCAGGCGGAAGCTTACGGCCGCACGAACGAGCAGGCCTACGAGCTCGCCTGGCAGACCATCACCGACCGCAATCCCTTTCCCGCCGTCTGCGGGCGCGTCTGTCCGCATCCCTGCGAGGACTCCTGCAACCGCAAGGATAAGGAAGGCGCGGTGGCCGTCAACGCCCTGGAGCGCTTCGTGGGCGACTTCGCGCTCACGAAGGGGCTGAAGTTCACCCCCTTCAGCGGCGAAAAGCCCGCCGAGAAGGTGGCCGTCGTCGGCGCCGGGCCGGCCGGGTTGTCGTGCGCCTACCATCTGGCGCGGCGCGGCTACGCGGTGACCGTCTTCGAAGCTTTTGATCAGCCGGGCGGAATGCTGCGTTACGGCATTCCTTCTTATCGCCTGCCGCGCCAGGTTCTAGACGCGGAAATCCAGCGTGTCCTCGACCTGGGCGTGGAGCTGAAGTGCCGCACCATGGTGGGCAAGGACCTTCCGCTCGACCAGCTGCGCAAGGATTACCAGGCGGTTTTCGTGGGTATCGGCGCACACAAGGGCTTCAAGCTGGGCGTGGCGGGCGAGGATGCGCCCAACGTCTTTACGGGAACCGAATTCCTGAACCTCGCCAACCGCGGGGAAAAACTCGACGTGGGAGGCAAGGTCATCGTGGTGGGCGGCGGCGACACGGCGATTGACGCTGCGCGTATGAGCAAGCGCCTGGGCGCGCACGTCACCATTCTCTACCGCCGCAGCCGCAAGGAGATGCCTGCCATCCAGCCGGAGATCGAAGGGGCGCTGGAGGAAGGCGTCGAAATCGAATTCCTGGCCGCGCCGGTCGAAATCCTCACCCGCGACGGCAAAGCCTACGCCATGCGCTGCATCCGCATGGAGCTGGGCGAGCCCGACGCTTCCGGTCGCCGCCGCCCGGTGCCCAAGCCGGGCAGCGAGTTCGAGCTGGAAACCACGGCCGTCATCGCCGCCATCCGCCAGGAACCCAACCTCGAAGGGTTGGATACCATCCCCGCCGCCAAGAGCCTGTTCAAGGCCGACGAGTGGGGAACCACGGAGCTTCCTGGCGTCTACGCGGGCGGCGACGACGTGGCGCTGGGCCTGGTCACGATCGCCATTTCCCAGGGGCGCTTCGCCGCCGAGGCCATCGACTCCCGCCTGCGCGGCAAGACCCTGGAAAAGCCTTACCTGCCTCCGGTGATTCCGGCCGAGCGCGTGAAACTGGACTGGTACAAGCAAAGCGACCGCCACGAGCGCGGGCGCCTGCCGGCTGCCGAGCGCGGCGCCGAGAACGAAGTGGAACTGGGCCTGGGCGAAGAAGAGGCCCTGGACGAAGCCAAGCGCTGCATGTCCTGCGGGATGTGCATGGACTGTGAGACGTGCTGGATGTATTGCACCAACAACTGCTTCGTCAAGCTTCCCAAGGGGGAGCACTACAAAGTGAAGCTGGAAGTTTGTAACGGCTGCAAGAAATGCGCGGAAGAGTGTCCGTGCGGTTACATCGAGATGAATTAGCAGGAGGGACGAGCAATGCCTACGTTTGAGAGTCATGGAAGGTCCTACGATGTGGACGAGGACGGTTTCCTTCAGGACCCCGCCCTGTGGAACGACGATGTGGCCATGGATTTCATGGTCACCGAAGGCGTGACCGAGCTGACCGATTCCCACTGGAAGGTCATCCGCTACATTCGTGATTACTATCTGCAGTTCGGCATCGCGCCGATGGTCCGCAAGGTGTGCAAGCAGACGGGCTTCAGCCTCAAGGAGATCTACGAGCTGTTTCCTTCCGGCCCCGCCAAGGGCGCCTGCAAGCTGGCCGGTTTGCCCAAGCCTACCGGGTGCGTGTAGGGGGCCGGGATGCCGGGCACCACGGCCGAGACAATCCGCGCTCTCGCGGAGCGCTGGCTGGCGCTGACGTTTGAGACTTATCCGCCCGCCACGCGCCGCCTGCTGGTCGAAGAGAAGGACCCCTTCCACAACCCGGTCGGCGCCGCTTTGCGCGAAGGGATTCCGCGCTTGGCCGGGGAGCTGCTGGGGGCGATGGACGCCGGCGAAATCACGCAGGCGCTGGAGGGGATCGTCCGCATCCGTGCGGTGCAGGACTTCTCTCCCAGCCAGGCGGTGGGGTTCGTCTTTCTGGCCAAGCGGGCGGGGCGTGAGGCGCTGCCCGCTGCCTCTGCCGCAGAGCTGGAACGCCGCGTGGACGAGCTGGCGCTCCAGGCCTTCGACCTCTTTGTGCGCTGCCGCGAGCAGATCTTCGAGGCGCGCCTGGCAGAGTCGCGGCGGCGTTTCGGCGTGCTGGAGAAGATTTACACCGAGGAAGGGACGGTGACGGAACCGTGAAGGCCCTGAGCTCCCTCATCCTGGTCCTGGCCGTATGCGGTCTGGCTTACGCGGGAGCGCTGGCCGCGGGAACCCGCGTGCTGCTGGGCGAGTTTTTCCCCTACGCGGCCATGCTGCTCTTCCTGGCCGGCATCTCCTACCGGGTCATCAAGTGGGCCTCCTCGGACGTGCCCTTTGCCATTCCCACCACCTGCGGGCAGCAGAAATCCCTTTCCTGGATCCGCTCCAGCCGCCTGGAAAGCCCCTACACGCGCTTCCAGGTTCTGCTGCGGGTGCTGGTGGAAGTGCTGCTCTTTCGCTCGCTTTTCCGCAACAGCCGTGCCGAGCTCCGCCAAGGGCCGCGCATCGCTTACACCGAAAACAAGCTGCTCTGGCTGGGGGCGCTGGCCTTCCACTGGTCGCTGCTGGTCATCCTGCTGCGCCACCTGCGTTACTTCCTGGTGCCCGTGCCGGCCTGGGTCTTGAAGATCGACGCCGTCGACGGCTTCTTCCAGATCAGTGCCCCGCAACTGCTGGTCACTGACGTGGTGGTGATCGTGGCGCTCCTCTATCTGCTCCAGCGGCGCTTCACCGACGCCTCGGTGCGCTACATCTCGCTGCTGGGCGATTACTTCGCGCTCTTTCTGCTGCTGGGCATTACCGGCTCGGGCGTGTTGATGCGCTACTTCTTCCGCGTCGACCTGGAACGGGTGAAGGAGTTGGCTCTGGGGTTGGTCACCTTCTCGCCCCGCGTGCCGGCGGAGATTGCGCCGTTCTTCTTCGTGCACCTGACGCTGGTGAGCGTGCTGCTGGCCTATTTCCCCTTTTCCAAGCTCGTACACCTGGGCGGCATTTTCCTCAGCCCCACGCGCAACCTTCCCAACAACACCCGCGCGGTCCGCCACGTGAACCCCTGGGATTACCCCGTCAAGGTGCACACCTACGCGGAGTGGGAAGAGGAATTTCACGACAAGATCAAGGCAGCCGGGCTGCCCCTGGAGAAACCCTAGATGTCGGAAGCCGCTCCCAAACCCGAAGAGCTGGTCAAGATCAGCTACCGGCCGCCGCACGGTGACTGGCTTCATTCCCCCGTCGAATACCGCAAGGGAACCTTCTGCTACAGCGCGGCGGCCAAGAACCTCAAGGCCCTGGACCTTCCCAACCCCCGCGACTGGCAGCCCTTCGACAAGGATTGGAAACTGCCACCCGACTGGAAGCGCACCATCCTGCAGGGAATGAAAGAGCGCCTGCATCGCTTCCGTTCCTTCCGCCTGTTCATGGACGTGTGCGTTCGCTGTGGCGCCTGCGCCGACAAGTGCCACTTCTTTCTGGGCTCGGCCGACCCCAGGAATATGCCGGTGCTGCGCGCCGAGCTGCTGCGCTCCGTCTACCGCCGCTACTTCACGCTGGCCGGTCGCCTGTTCGGCAGCTGGGTGGGGGCGCGCGAGCTGACCGAAGAGGTGCTCAAGGAGTGGTTCTACTACTTCTACCAGTGCACGGAGTGCCGGCGCTGCTCGGTCTTCTGCCCCTTCGGGATTGACACCGCGGAAGTCACCATGATGGTGCGCGAGCTGCTGAACCTGGTGGGCGTGAACATCAACTGGATCATGGAGCCGGCGGCCAACTGCTTCCGCACCGGCAACCACCTGGGCGTGCAGCCGCACGGCTTCAAGGACTGCATCGATTTCGCCGTCGACGAGCTGGAGGAGATCACCGGCGTGCGCGTCGAGGCGCCCATCAACAAGAAGGGCGCTGAGGTGCTCTTCGTCGTTCCTTCCGCCGATTATTTCGGCACCCCGCACTACTACACCCTGCTCGGCTACCTGATGCTCTTCCACGAAATCGGGCTGGACTACACGTTCAGCGCCTACGCTTCGGAGGGGGGCAACTTCGGACTGTTCAGCTCGCACGAGATCCTGAAGCGCCTGAACGCCAAGATCTACGCCGAGGCCCGGCGCCTGGGCGTGAAGTGGATCCTGGGGGGCGAATGCGGGCACATGTGGCGGGTCGTGCACCAGTACATGAACACCCTGAACGGTCCGGCGGATTTCCTGGAGGTCCCCGTCTCGCCGGTCACCGGCACGCGCTTCGAGAACGCCCGCGCCACGCGCATGGTGCACATCTGCGAGCTCACTTCCGACCTGATCCATCACGGCAAACTGAAGCTCGACCCCAGTCGCAACGACCACTGGCGGGTGACCCACCACGATCCCTGCAACATCGCGCGCGGCATGGGGTTGCTGGAAGAGCCGCGCTACGTCCTGCGCCACGTTGTGAACCATTTCCACGAGATGCCCGACAACACCATCCGCGAGCAGACCTTCTGCTGCGGCAGCGGGGCGGGCCTGGGAACGGACGAGAACCTGGAGATGCGCCTGCGCGGCGGGCTGCCGCGCGCCAGCGCCGTCAAGTACGTGCGCGAAAAGCACGGCGTCAACCTGCTCACCACCATCTGCGCCATCGACAAGGCCACCCTCCCCACGCTGCTCGAGTACTGGGTGGCGGGGGTGGAGGTGGGAGGCATTCACGAGCTGGTGGGCAATGCCCTGATCATGCGGGGCGAGAAGGAGCGCACCACCGACCTGCGCGGCGAGCCGCTGGTGGGAAAGGAGGCCGCCGTCCATGCGTGATCGCCCCTGGATCATCGCCGGCCTGCTGATCTTTCTGGCGCTCGTGACCTATCCGATTTGGCGCGGCGCCCAGGTGCGCGCCAGCTCGCAGCCGCCCGACCTGGTGCTGCCCGCCCACGCCAAAGAGTGTGTGGCCCCCGTCAGCTACATGCGCACCTCGCACATGAAGCTGCTGCTCGATTGGAGGACGCGCGTGGTGCGCGACGACCAGCGCCGCTACGTTTCTTACGACGGCAAGGTCTACGACATGAATCTGACCGGAACCTGCATGAAGTGTCACGAGAAGAAGGTCTTCTGCGACCGCTGCCACACCTATGCGGGCGTGGGAACGCCCTACTGCTGGCGCTGCCACGTGGACCCGGCCCTGGCCGAGGCGAAGCAACCATGAAGTTTACACGGAGGGAATTCGTCGAGCTCTCGGGCGCCTGCCTGGTGGCGCTCTCGGGCAAAAAGGTGCTGGCGGTTTTTCAGGCCGCTCCGGGGGCTTCCGCGCCCGCCGCCGCGCCCACGCCCGCCAAGCGCCTGGGTATGGTGATCGACACGCGCAAGTGCCTGCGCGCCCAGGATTGCACGCGCTGCATCGAGGCTTGCGACCAGGCGCACAACATCCCGCAGTTCGCGAACCCCGCCCACCAGATCAAATGGATCTGGGAAGAGCCTTTTGACGACCTCTTTTCTTCTTACGAGACCGAGTACCTGAAGACCTCGCGCAAGGACGCGCCCACCCCGGTGCTGTGCAACCAGTGAGACCACCCGCCCTGCGAGCGGGTTAGCCCGACCGGCGCCACCTGGAAGCGCGCCGTCGACGGCATCGTGATGATGGACTGGCACCGCTGCATCGGCTGCCGGTATTGCATGGCCGCCTGCCCTTACGGCTCGCGCAGCTTCAACTGGGTGGACCCGCGCTCGGGGCTCAAGACGCTCAACCCGGATTTCCCCACCCGCACCGAGGGCGTGGTCGAGAAGTGCACGTTCTGCGCCGAGCGCCTGGACGAGGGCAAGCTCCCCGCCTGCGTGGAAGCCTGCCCCGAGCACGCGATGGTCTTCGGCGATCTGAACGACCCCCAATCCGAGATTCGCAAACTGCTCGCTTCGACTTACGCTCTGCGGCGCAAGCCCGAGCTGGGAACGGGGCCGAACATTTACTACCTGATTTGAGGCGTTGCCGATGTTCATGGTGGAAAAAGCACTGACGGGCAGCCGGCGCTACTGGGCCTGGGTAGGCGGCCTGCTGGCGTTCATCGGCGTGGCCTCCATCGTCTATCTCCACCAGCTCAGTGTAGGGCTGGGAATCACGGGGATGAGCCGCAACGTCTCCTGGGGGCTCTACATCGGCCAGTTCACCTTCCTGGTGGGCGTGGCCGCCTCCGCCGTCATGGTGGTGCTGCCCTACTACCTGCACAGCCACAAAGATTTCGCCCGCATGACGGTGCTGGGCGAGTTCCTGGCCGTCGCTGCGGTGACCATGTGCATGATGTTCATCATGATCGATATGGGGCGTCCCATGCGGGCGCTCAACGTCGTGCTCTATCCCCAGTTCCACTCCGTGATGTTCTGGGACATGGTCTCGCTTTCCGGCTACCTGTTCATCAACGCCACCATCACCCTGGTAAGCCTGCACGCCGAGCAGAAGGACCTTCACCCGCCGCGCTGGATCATGCCCATTATTCTGCTTTCCATTCCCTGGGCGATCAGCATCCATACGGTCACCGGATTCCTGTACGCGGGCCTGCCGGGGCGCATGTCCTGGCGCACGGCCATCATGGCGCCGCGCTTTCTGGCTTCGGCGTTTGCCGCCGGACCCGCCCTGCTCATCCTGCTCTGCTTCCTGCTGCGCCGGCTGACCGGCTACGACGTGGGCCAGAAAGCCATCCGCGGCCTGGCGGTGATTGTCACCTACGCCATGGTGATCAACACGTTCTTCATCCTCATGCAGTTCTTCACCGCCATGTACAGCCGCGTGCCGGAGCTGACCGAGGAGTTCCACGACCTCTACCTGGGCACGCAGCCGGCGACGACGCTGCTGCCCTGGGGCCGGCTGTCGCTGGTGCTGATGGCCGCGGCGCTTGTCCTGCTACTCATTCCCAAGCTACGCCACAACAACCGCTGGCTGGCCGCGGCCTGCGTGCTGGTCTTCTCTTCACTCTGGATCGACAAGGGCGTCTGCATGGTGGTGGGCGGGTTCATTCCTTCTCCTCTGGGCACCATCACCCGCTACGTGCCCACCCTGCCGGAGATCGTCATCACTCTGGGCGTATGGGCGGTGGGTGCGTTGATGGTGACTGTCTTTTACAAGATTGCGCTGTCGGTCGAGACGGCGCGGGAAAGCACTTGGGTCCCGGGGGCCGGACTCACGGGTGCGGCCGCCCGAGAGGGATCAGCGGAGGGGGCCCTGGGGGTTGCCGATGCGGCGGGAGGGTCCCATGCGTGACCTCTCCGGCGCGCGCGTGACCTACGGAATCACTCCTCTGCTTGCGGGGGACTTATGACCGTCACTCCCTTCATCTACGCCATCCTCTACGCGGCCGCGGCGGTATTCGTGGTTGCCTGCGTTGTGCGGGCGGTGGGGTACGCGCGGCTGCCTCTGCATTTGCGTTGGGAGCTCTATCCCGTTCCTCACGAAGATAAGGAGCGCGCCGCACACGGCGGTTCCTACCTGGAGAACAAAGAGTGGTGGACCCAACCCATCCACGTCAACCACGTGGGTGAGTTGAAGGCCATGCTCGCGGAGATTCTCTTTCTGAAAGGCCTTTGGGAGTTCAAGCGCAAGATGTGGTACCGCTCCTATCCCTTTCACCTGGGCCTGTACCTGCTGATTGGCGCTGCGGCGCTGCTGTTGGCGGACGCCCTGGGGTGGATCGTCGCGCCCGCGGCGTGGGGCGGATGGGGGGCGGTGCTGCACGCCGCCTACCTGATCCTGGGCCTGGCGGGGGCGGTGCTGGCGCTGTTGGGCGCCGCAGGCCTTTTCTTCGAGCGCCTCAGCGACGATGACCTGAAGACCTACACGACGCCCGGCGACCTCTTTAACCTGATCTTCTTCATCGTGACGACCGGAGTGCTGCTGGCGGCGTACTTCTTCACCCCCGCCCAGTCGTGGAGCGCCGTCGAGCTGGCGCGGGGCGTCTTCACCTTCGACACCGGCGTGGCGATTCCGGGCCTGCTGGCGGCCGGCTTGGTGCTCGGCGCGCTGCTCACCGCCTACATTCCTTTGACCCACATGTCGCACTTTATCGCCAAGTATTTTACCTACCATTCCATTCGCTGGAGCGACCGGCCTAATTACCGGGACCCGAAACTGGAAGCGAAGCTGGCGGAGTGCCTGGCCTACCGGCCGTCCTGGAGCGCGGCCCACGTCGGTGCGGACGGCAAGAAGACGTGGGTGGATATCGCCACCACCAATCCGGCACAAGGGGGGCGGCCATGAGAAGAATCAAGCTCTCGGACATGTCCAAGCCGGTGAAGACTCCCCTCACTCATGTGGAGGGCCGCGACCTCATGCCTCTGCCCGTCCCCGTGGACGGCCCCGAGGGCCCCAAGGACATGGGGCCGCTTTCGCCCCAGATCGTGGAACGCTGCGAGTGCTTCCTGGATGACACCTGCGCCGTCAACCTGCCCCAACCCAAGAGCCGCGAGGAAGAGCGCGAGCTGGTGGGCAAGTTCCTCTCCGGCCTGGACAAGCTCTTCAAGAACGAGAACAACTGGACGTTTCTGCAGCCGCTGGTGCTGACCATGGAGCACTGCACGAAGTGCCAGACCTGCTCCGAAGCGTGCCACATTTTTCTGGCCAGCGGCCGCAACGAGATCTACCGGCCCACCTTCCGCACCGAACTCCTGCGCCGCCTCTACTTCAAACACGTCAAGGGCGGCGGGCTACTTTCGGCCTGGCAGCACGGCACCATCCGGTTGAACTGGCCGCTGGTGGCCCGGCTGATCGAGCTCTCTTATCGCTGCAACCTCTGCCGGCGCTGCGCGCAGAACTGCCCCATCGGCGCCGACAACGCCCTGGTGGCGCGCGAATTGCGCAAACTCTTCAGCCAGGAGATGGGCATCAGCGCCAAGGAGCTGCACGAAAAGGGCTCCATGCTGCAGCTCAAGGTGGGTTCTTCGACGGGCATGAACGCCGCGGCGGTCAAGGACAACATCGACTTCATCGACGAGGACACCAGCGAGCGGGCGGGCCTCGATGTGAAGACGCCGTGGGACGTCGAGGGAGCGGACGTTCTGCTGATTCACAACGCCGGAGAAATCGTCGCTTGGCCCGAAAACCCCGGCGCCTTCGCGCTCATCCTCAACGCCGCGGGCATTTCCTGGACCCTCTCCTCAGAGCTGGCCGGGTACGATTCGATCAACTACGGGGTCTTCTACGACGACGCGCAGTTTGCGCGCGTGGCCATCAAGCACGCGGAGGCGGCGCGCAAGCTCAAGGTGAAGAAGATCGTGCTGGGCGAGTGCGGGCACGCGCACAAGGCGCTGACTGTGATCGCCGACCGCGTGCTGACCGGCGACCTGAACATTCCGCGCGAAAGTTCCATGACCCTGCTGCGCGATATCGTCTTCAACGGCAATCTCAAGTTCGATCCTTCACGCAACAACTTTCCCGTGACCCTCCACGACCCCTGCAATCTGGTGCGGCTGATGGGGGTGGTGGAGCCGCAGCGCGAAATCCTGCGCAAACTCTGCCCACAGTTCAGGGAGATGGAGCCCCACGGCGTCCGGAATTTTTGCTGCGGCGGCGGCAGCGGCTTCGCCATCATGAGCGGAAACAATTTTCCCGAGTGGCGCTTCAAGCTTTCGGGGCGCAAGAAGCTGGAACAGGTGCTCAACGCCTTTGCGGATTGCATGGACCCCTCGATCCCCAAGTACGTCTGCGCCCCTTGCAGCAACTGCAAAGGGCAGTTTCGCGACCTGTTTGCCTACTACGACCTCTGGACGAAGCACCAGATTCTCTACGGCGGTGTGGTGGAGTTGATCGCCAACGCGATGGTGGACGTGAAGCCGGGATTTTTGCAGTGGGAGTGGCGCTGATCGGCGGCGGGGTGGGCGGCTGGGGCCGTCCCCGGCCGGAGATTTCCGGCGGGCCTCGACCCGTGACACCCCGCGAGGTCTCAGGACAATGAACGCTTTACTGGAAAAAGCGATGGAGAACCGCCTGGGGGGAAACCTCTTTGAGCTGGTTCCCTTCAACGTGGCGGTGATTGACCGGAATTTCTTCGTCGTCGCCGCCAACCGCAATTTCGAGGAGTACTTCGGTCCCTGGCAGGGCCGGCACTGCTATGAGGTGTATAAGGGACGCCTGGAGCGCTGCACCGCCTGTCCGGCGCTGCGCACTTTTGAGGACGGGCAGATCCGAGTCTCGGACGAGGCGGGGGTGGACCGGCACGGGCGCTCCTGCCACTACGTCGTGCACCTGGCGCCGGTGAAGGACGCGGCGGGGCGCGTGGAGCATCTGGTGCAGATGACCACCGACCTGACCGAAACGCGGCGCTGGCAGCGGCAATACAACCTTCTGTTCGAGCGCGCGCCCTGCTACGTGGCGGTGATTGACCGCGATTTCCGCGTTGTGCGCGCCAACGAGAAGTTCCGCGAGGGCTTCGGCGAGGCGGAAGGGCGATTTTGCTACGAGGTCTACAAGCGGCGCCGCAAGCCCTGCCCCCACTGCCCGGCGGCGCTTACCTTCGAAGACGGAGCCGTTCACCTTTCCGAGCAGGAGGGCGTCCACCATGACGGCAAGCCCGCCTATTACGCGGTCACGGCATCGGCCCTCACGCGCGGCCGGCGGGGCGTTACCCACGTCATCGAGATGGCCTCCGACATCACCGAGATCCGCCGGCTGGAAACCAAGCTCAAGCGGGCCGACGATTTCTACAAGAGCCTGGTCCGCAACTCGCCCTCCGGCATCCTGGCCGTGAACGCGGCCGGCGAAATCCGCATCATGAACCCCGCCGCGCGCGCGCTGCTCAACTGGAAGTCGCGGCGGGCGCCCGCCCCTGACCAGTTGCGCGCGATGCTGCCCGAGGAATTCTTCGGGGAGCCCAACGGAGACGAGGAACTCGCCAACCTTCCGGAAGCGATCCTGCACGCGGTGGACGGCGAAGAGGTCCCCGTGCGTTTCTCGGCGGTTGAACTGCGGAGCCGCGGCACGCGGCTGGGCCGCGCGGCGCTGATGCAGGACCTGCGCGAGGTGAAACGCCTCGAGCAGCAGCGCCTGGACGCCGAGCGCCTGGCGGCGGTGGGGCAGACGGTGGCGGGGCTGGCGCACAGCATCAAGAACCTGCTGATGGGACTGGAAGGCGGGATGTACATGGTGGACACGGGGCTCCGCCGCGGCGACGCCGACCGTCTGGGGACGGGATGGGAAATCCTGAAACGCAATTTCGAGAAAACCAATGCCCTGGTGAAGGATTTCCTGAGCTTCGCCAAGGGGCGGACGCCGGAGCTCGATTGGACCGACCCCAACGCCTTGGCGCACAACATCGTTGAGCTCTATCGCGACGCTGCCGCCCGGCAGGAAGTGGAACTGGTGCTGGAAGCCGGTCCGGAAGTCCAACCGGCGATGCTCGACCCGCGCGGCATGGAAACTTGCCTCACCAATCTGGTTTCGAACGGTATCGATGCCGCCACCGCTCCCGGCCGGCGAGCCGGCCGCGTGGTGCTGCGCACCCGCGAGGAAGGCGAAGACCTGATCTTTGAGGTTGCGGACAACGGCTGTGGCATCGATCAGGAGATCAAGTCCAAGGTCTTTACCACCTTCTTTACCACCAAAGGCGGCAAGGGGACGGGGCTGGGCCTGCTGACCACCCGCAAGATCGTCCAGGAGCACGGCGGAAAGGTGGAGATGGAGTCGGTTCCCGGCCAGGGCTCGACCTTCCGCATCCGCCTTCCCCGAGCCCACCTGAAGGCGCTGGCGGCCTCGCGCCCCGACCGGCCGGAAGATGAGAGGAAGCCATGAACAGCGGGCAACCGAAACGGGTTCTGGTGGTGGATGACGAGCCGGACATCCGCGAGTACCTGAAAAGCGCGCTGGCCGATGCGGGATTCCAGGTGGAGACGGCGGAGGACGGCCTGCAGGCCCTGGAGAAGGTGATGCTCGATCCTCCAGACCTGGTTTCGCTGGATTTGGTGATGCCCCGCCATTCGGGCGTGAAGTTCTATCAGGCGGTCCAGAAGGACAAGCGCCTGGCGAAGATTCCCGTCCTGGTGGTGACCGGGCACGCGCGCGACGACCTGGGCCGCGCGGACTTTGAAGAAATGATGATGTCGGGACCCGGCGTCTACCTGGAAAAGCCGGTACGCCCGGAAACTTACGTGGCCGCGGTGTGCCGCCTGCTGGGGATGGAGAGCCAGGAACTCCCGGCGGGGCAAGACGAGAAGTTGCGCAGCGAGTTGTCGCGCGCGCTCTCCGGCGCCGACCGCCAGGCGATGCAGCGCGCCCTCGATGCGCTGAAGAAAAAAGAGAGGTAACCCTATGCCTACGCCGAGCACCATCCTGATTGTCGAAGACGAGCCGGATCAGATCGCCTATCTGGACACGCTGTTCAGGGACGAGGGTTTTGCCGTCCTCACCGCCTCCAACGGGCGGGAAGGCTTTGAGAAAGCCAAGGCGCAGCGGCCGGATCTGATCACGCTCGACATTTCCATGCCCGAGGAGTCGGGGGTCCGCATGTTCCGGGATCTGCAGGGCGATCCCTCGACCGCGGACATTCCGGTGCTGATCATCACCGGCGTCACCCACGACTTCAAGCAGTTCATCGAGACGCGCAAGCAGGTGCGCCCCCCGCAAGGGTATTTTGACAAGCCCCCGGACCGGGAGACGCTGCTGGCCAAGATCCACGAGCTGCTGGGAGGGAAGGCGCGCCAAGCCGGTTCGTCGTCCTAAGGGCGCCGAGTACACCGGGCCGGGGGCCCGGAGGGGAAACGCAAATGTCTTCGCTGATGAAATCGCTGACCGTGCCGATGAGCGATGAAGAACGCGCCAAGGCGTTCACGACGGCAAAGAAGCCCGAGGTGATGGAACGTCAGCGCCTGCCGGTGCGCTATCACGTCGAGGACTTCGACCTCCAGGACCGTCCGCGGCGCTTTCTGCAAGCCTTCGCCTCCATCCTCAAGCACACCAACTATCGCCTGGCGCTCGACCACTACGTGCACATCAGCGCCAAGTGCGCGCGCTGCGCCGTCGCCTGCCCGATCTACGACGCCACCCACGACCCTCGCGACATTCCCTGCTACCGCTCCGAGCTTCTGCTGTGGATCTACCGCCGCCACTTCACCCTGGCCGGGGCGCTGCGCGCGCGGGTACTGGGCGAGCCGGGGCTGAGCGACGAGCGCCTGGAGGAGATGGCCGACTCCTTTTACAACTGCACCGCCTGCCGGCGCTGCCACTTCGAATGCCCGATGGGCATCGACCACGCCCTGCTCACCCATCTGGGGCGCTACATCCTTTCCGAAATCGGCGTCATCCCGCGCGCCCTGGCGGTGAGCGTGCGCGAGCAGTTAACCGGCGCGACCGGCAACACCTCGGCC